>NZ_JANWXB010000295.1 GCF_025055495.1 Thermoflexus sp.
TGGATCGCGCGGGAGCGGCCCGGGATGTCCGCCAGGGTCATCATCGCCTGGGCGCCGACCAGCCGCGCCACCATCCGGTGCACCTGCTCGCTCCGCCGGAACGTCAGGACAAACCCCAGACGCCGCCGCCCTTCGGTCACCGCGTGCAGCCCCAACCATCCTTCTAAGGGGGCGCCGTCAACGATCAGCGCGCCTTCGGCTTCCCGATGGGCCTGGGGATCGGAGAGGGCTTCCTGGAAGCTGGGAGGCAATCGGATGTGATCGGTCAACGGACGTCCCAGGATCCCGGAGGGATCCAGACCCAGCACCCGGGTGGCTGTTCGGTTCAGGCGGATCACATGTCCCTGAGCGTTCAGAACCAGGACCACCTGATCGATGGCTTCCAGGATCGCCTGGAGCTCCGCCAGCAGTTGGTGGTTCTCCCGCAGGTTCGCCTCTGCCTGTAACTGATTCTCGATGGCCCGAGCGGCCGCCATCACCATCCCCAGGGTGTCGGGCTGAGCCCGTTCCGCGGGCGCCATGATCCCAATCGCCCCCAGGGGTTGCCCGTCCAGACCATAGATCGGGGCGGCGGTGGTGACCCAGGCATGATAGAGGGCGACAAAGTGTTCCGCGCCCACCACCTGCGCTGGAGTTCGTTCCAGGAGGGCGAGGGCGAAGGCATTGGTGCCCACATGGCCTTCCCCCCAATAAACTCCGGGCCGAAGCCCAACGGCCTCGACAGCGCGGACGATCCCTGGATCCCCCAGGACATCCAGGACACAGGCGGCGCCATCCAGGAGCGCGATCGCCAGGCCAGAGCCCTCCGTGAACTGGTGAAGATCCTCCATCAGAGGACGAGCGGTGGCGATCAGATCAAAAAGGGCCAGCCGCACGCGCTCCAGGGTCTGTTCATCCAGGCAGGGAAGGGCGGGGGGAGCAAGGGGATTCAACCGTGGAAAGCAACGTGCCCACGAAGCGGCGACCAGGGGATCCAGGGCGGGATCCAGCCGTCGGTCGGTGACGAACTGTTGCCAGCGGGCTCGGATCTTCGAGAGATCCACCGGATAAGCCCAGGGTTGCATCGGAGCCTCCTTCTCTTGGAAGGGTCCGAGGGCCGGGATGCCCCTTTCGGCGGCGTCCTGGTTCCCAGAGGCTGGGTTCCCCGATTTTTGGAGATGTCTGCTATCAAATTCCCCTACATGGGGAATCGATCGGTTCGTCCGAGTTCCAGCATCCCGGTTGCGCTAAGAATATTGTCGGATATTATGGGAAAAATCAAGCCTGAAGCGGGCAGACGCCCGGCCGGAGGCCCTCGCCATGAGTCCGCGCGTGATGAGGAGCGGTTTGATCGAGCCAGGGGTTGTGGAAGGGATACCCCACGCTGGATTGGGCGAAGAGCGGGATCGGCGTCTTCCCTTTCTTTTCCGTATCCCTTGCGATCTTCAGCGTTACATGGGCAGGATAAGGCTTAAGAAGCGATCGATCGCAGCCTGGATCTTCTTCCTGGCGATCATCGGATGTCGTCTCTCCTCGACGTCCTCTTCCCCTGCCTCTCCTTTTGCGGAACTTCCCTTCCAGCAAATTTGGAGCGAATCGTTCCCTGCCGCCTGGTCCAGTTGGGCGCCCCAGGCGCTGGCATGCGCCAGCGCCGGTTCAGGGGCGAGGGCGTGCTTACGGGCTTTGCATCCCCCTTTGACCGAACGAGTGATAGAGGAGGCGGCGCGACGGAAGGAGGCGCTGGGGATCGACGCGCCCTATGTGGCCAGCATCCTGGGCGGTTATGCCCAGCGACCGGAGCAGGCTGCGGCTGCGATCATCCTTGCGTTGTCGGAATCCACGGATGAGAGCCGTCGGGAGCGTTTGCGGGTCGCCTTCGACGCCATCCCTCAGCGGTTTCAGGAGGCCTCTCTTTCGTTTCGCAGCACCGTGTTTCCGCTTCCTCATCCGAACGCAGGGGGAGAGCCCCAGCGCTGGGCCCGGTATTATCTTTCCCAGGAATGGGCTTTGCTGCGAGCGGCTGTTGCCGCGTGGCGACCACCTGCCGAAGAGGAAATCGGATGCGCGGGTCTGGTATCCGGCGAAGATCTTTGCGCTTTCATAGGCCAGGTTCGATCCCCTGAGGATCTGCCCGTTCTGGAAGCCCGGCTGGAGGAGTTCTTCCGGGGCGCTTTCGATTACGCCGATGCCTTCGCCCGTTCGGAGCGTTTTCTCCACGAGGATCCAGCAAGGGTCCGGGCGTTGCTGTCGGAGATGCTTCAGGAGGCACGGGAGAAGCTGATCCCTCTGGAGCGCGAGGCGGCTCGCCGACGTCTGGCCGGGGAAAGCCTCGCCGTGGATCCTCTGGAGGCGGCATGGGATGGGGTGGAGCGCGCCTTGTTCGACGCTTCTCCGCGATGAATGCGTTCTTCCTGCGGCCCGAAGGGCTGCTGGGGAAATAGTTCATGAGACGGCTTTCCTGGCCCCCGGCGGATGGTTCCTTCCGCCCCAACGGCCCCGGGGCTGTAGAATTAAAATGAGGCGGCAGAGCGGACGGCGAAGCTGCCCGCCTTCCCGAGATGAGAGCATTATGTATGCGAGGCGTGTTGCTGAGGGAGCTACTGGACTCGATGTTGCCACCGGGAACCCGCGTGGTCGGTGGCGGAAGCGGGCTCGATCGCGAGGTGACGTGGGCGACCCTGCTCCGGACGATCCCTGCGCGGACGGCCATCCAGCGAGGGGATCTCCTCCTCTTCTCTGTGGATCTCCTCTCGATGCGTGAGCCCCCGCTTTCCTTCTCTGTTCTCCTCGAGCTCGCCCTGGAGCGCGAAGCCGCCGGGCTGGCCGTCGTCGGCCCGGTCCCGGAACCCTGGGGGCCGTTGGCGGACGAGGCCGGCCTTCCATTGCTTGCCCTGCCGGAAGGCACCAGCTTGGCGGATCTGGCGAATCAGATCGCCCGGTTCATCACCGCCCGACGCGAGGCCCTCTATGAGATCGAACGGGAGCTTCAGCGTCGATTCCAGCAGGCGGCCCTGGCCGGCGAGGGGCTGCCCGCGATCCTGCGCGCCCTGGCGGAGGTCACCGGGAAGAGCGCCTGGATGGAGGATGCGCAGGGAGCGCCGTGGCCGGATCTTCCATCGCCTCCCCAATCTTCTCCAGGCCAGGCGGAGCGCCGGGCCTGGCTCCGACGCTTGCCTCTGCGCGAGGAGGCGGAGCCCCCGGTGGCCCTCTTCGGGCCCGATGCCGAGGGCCGGGTTTGCCTCGCCGGGGCCGTGCTTCTGGATCGACGCCCTATCGGTGTGGTTTGCTTGCTGAGCCCTTCCCCCAAGATCACCGAGCGGGATCGCTTTGCAGTCGCCCAGGCGACGGCGGCCTGCGCGTTGGTGTTGCTCCGAGAGCGGTCGTTGTGGTCGGCGGAAGCCCGGGTGCGTGGGGAGTTCCTGGCCCAGGTGCTGCGGGGGGAGCTCCCGGAAGCGGAGGCGCGCCGTCGGGCCCGCATCCTGAACGAGCCGCTGGAAGAGCCGATGGCGGTGGCGGTGTTTCGAGCCCCCGATGCGGAAGAGAACGCCGAGCGCCTGGCGGAGGCGATCCGGCGCTTGACGGCCCGCTTCCCTCGATGCCGGATCCAGCCGATGGCCGAGGGGGTCGCCTTCGTATTCCCGCCCCCCGGTGGGGAGGCCGACCTGGAGGCAGTGGTGGAAGGCCTGCGGGTGGAACTGGCTCGCGCCCTGGGGCTGAGCCGTCTGGCCGCCGGGGTGGGTGGCGTTTATGCCGGCCCTGCCGGCCTGTCCCGTTCCTTCCGGGAGGCGGTTCAATCCCTTCAGATGGTGGAGGCCCTGCTGGGAGGGGATCGCGCCCTGGCGTATCAGCGCCTTGACGTCTATCGTTTACTCTACCCGCTGCGGGAAAGCGAAGCGCTGGAGGAATTCTACAATCAGACCCTGGGGCCTCTGGAGCGTTACGATCTGGAACATCGCGCGGAGCTGATCCCCACGTTGGAGGCCTTTTTCGCTTGCGATGGAAACCTGCAACGGACGGCGGAGCGTCTCTTTCTGCATCGAAATTCCCTGGCCTACCGTCTGCGGCGGATCCAGGAGATCACCGGAATGGATCTGCGGCGATGGGAGGATTGCTTCCGGTTGCAGCTGGCCTTGAAAATCCGACCGATCCTGAGGAGGTCCCATGAACGGCCAGGCAGTGGATCCGACCCGCGTGCTGGAGGAGGCCCGTAACGCCGGTGTCCGGTTCGTCATCCTCCGCTTCACGGACATCCTGGGGACGCCGAAGGGGGTGACCATTCCTCTGGAGGATCTCCCGGAGGCGATTGAGACAGGGAAGTGGTTTGACGGATCGGCGATCGAGGGATTCGCGCGGGTAGCGGAGTCAGATCTTTACCTGAAGCCGGATTTGAGCACGTTCACGGTTCTACCTTGGACCCGGGGGCAGGGGACGACGGCCCATGTGATCTGCTGGGTGGTCAATCGGCGGGGCGAGCCCTTCGCGGGCGATCCGCGGTCGGTGCTGGCGCGGGGGATGGAGCGGGCGGCCCGGATGGGGTATACCTACGTGGTGAGCCCGGAGCTGGAGTTTTATCTTTTCCAGGCCGATGGGGGTGCCTCCTTCGCCCCCACCCCTCCCGATGCCATCGGCTACTTCGATCTGGCCACCGATCTCGCCCATCAGGTTCGCTGCGAGATGGTGGATACCCTGCGGGCGCTCGGGATCCCGGCCGGGCCGGGCCACCATGAGATCTCACCGGGCCAGCACGAGATCAATTTCCAGCCGGCCGATGCCCTGCGGATGGCGGACTATATCGTCACGGCGCGGCTGGTGATCAAGCATGTGGCGCAGGCCCACGGCCTCCACGCCACCTTCATGCCCAAGCCGATGGAGGGAAGGGCGGGCTCCGGGATGCATACGCATCAGAGCCTGCTCCGCGTGGAGGATGGAGGGAACGCCTTCGCGGACCCCGAGGACGATTATGGGCTCTCGCCGCTGGCCAAGGCTTTCTTAGCCGGACAGATCGCCCACGCCCGGGGGATGTGCGCGGTGCTCTGCCCCCTGGTGAACTCCTACAAGCGTCTTCTGGGCGGGTTTGAGGCTCCGCCATATGTCAGCTGGGCCCGCATCAACCGTTCGGCCCTTATCCGGATCCCGGCCATTAAACCGGGGCGCTATCAATCCACTCGCATCGAGCTCCGGAGCCTGGACCCCGCGTGCAACCCCTATCTGGCCTTCGCGGTGATGCTGGCCGCCGGGTTGGATGGGATCGAACGGCGGTTGCCGCTCCCGCCGCCGGTGGAGGAGGAACTGGTCCCGATGGAGGCGGCGGAGCTGGAGGCCCGGGGGATCCAACGGTTGCCCACCACCCTGGGGGAGGCCCTGGAGGCCCTGGAGGCCGATGAAGTCCTCCAGGAGGCCCTCGGCCCGCTCGCAGCCGAGCGGTTCCTGGAAGCCAAACGGCTCGAGTGGGCCGCTTACTGCCGTCACGTGAGCGCCTGGGAGATCGAACGCTATTTCCAGGTGTATTAACGCGCGGTATGTAGGGGCGACCCCTGTGGTTGCCCCCCAATCGGGGCAGGCACGGGGGCCTGGGGCAGGCACGGGGGCCTGGGGCAGGCACAGGGGCCTGCCCCTACAAAATGCACGACGCGCCGGATCGTTTTCGTAGGGGCAACCCCCTGTGGTTGCCCTATTCGGGCGACCCCTGTGGTCGCCCCACAATTGGGGCAGGCACGGGGGACTGGGGCGGTCACAGGGGCCCGCCCCTACGAAACGCGCGGTGGGCCATATCATTTTGTAGGGGCAACTCCCTGTGGTTGCCCCCCATGGGCAACCATAGGGAGTTGCCCCGGGTTTTATACCATCCCTCGAGGTTGCCCCTCATCTCATAATTGTCCTCATCACGGGTCCTTTATCCCCTGACAAGGGCCTCCCGCGTTCCCATCGTGGGGATAATTTGTGCGCATGGCCCAAAGCAAAATCCCCGATTTTTGGTTCCTCCACCTGTAGTCTTATGTCCCCCGGCTTTTTACAATCAGGCCAAGTTCATGCAAGACTCCTTCTTCGGCTGGCCTAAAGGGCCATACGGGAAAGAACCGGAATGGTTTCTGGGAGTGTCTCACTGCGGACGGAGGGAGGATGGGCGGCAGCCATGGCCCCCTCTCCCTTATCTTCTCTCGATGAAGCCCCTCAGACCTCAGCGGGGGAGGATTTTAAAAATCCCTCCAAAATCGAGGGCGCGATCCGTCACGGGTGAAACACTCCTCGGTTTTCTTTATCTTCGCACGGCTGATGGAGACCCCTCTCAGCTTTATACCGCCTTGATCTTAATGGTTGTGGGAACCACCCTGCTCGCCCCGTTGTTGCTACGGCTATTGTTTTATGGAAGCGCGGCTTCCGTTGGGGAGGCGATCGATCAGGATGGGGGAGGCTGGGGAATGAACTTCCGCCTCCTTCTTGTGCGGCTTTCAGCACCCCGGCAAGGAGAAGGTTGAAGAAATCCTCTGATAGGGAGGTATGAATGATGCGTGGTGGGATCCCACGGTTGATGGTGACGGGAGGGTTGTTAGCGCTGGCTTTGGCGTTGACCCATGGCCTGGCGCTGGCCCAGGGCCCATCGCCGGAATCGGGGACAGCGGAGGCGGTGCGGGAGGAGCTCGGCCGTGCGGTGAACTTCGCCTGGACCCTGATCGCGGCCTTCCTGGTCTTCTTCATGCAGGCCGGGTTCGCGATGGTGGAGGCCGGCTTCACTCGCTCGAAGAATGTGGTGGCCGTGCTGACCAAGAACCTCATGGATGTTCTGATCGGGGGGCTGGCCTTCTGGGCCTTCGGCTTCGCTTTGATGTTCGGCGGATCCGGGCTGGCACCGGGCCTGGAGCGCGGCACGCCCTGGATCGGCCTCTCCGGTTTCTTCCTGGGCGGGTCGGCCTACGACGATCAGACCGCGTTGCTCTGGTTCTTCCAGATGGTCTTCGCCGCCACAGCGGCCACCATCGTCTCCGGAGCCATGGCAGAGCGGACCAAGACCACTGCCTACCTGGCTTATAGCTTCCTCGTCTCCGCGCTG
>NZ_JANWXB010000300.1 GCF_025055495.1 Thermoflexus sp.
GCCAAAGGCAGCGCCCCAGCCCCAAAAAGCTTTTTTCTCTCCTCCCCAGAGCTTATGGGCCCTGGGGAAGGAAAGGAAGGAAGGAGAAGCCCAACCCGCGTCCCTCCCGAAGGCGTTCCAATGGAACTCGACGCCTGAAGGGACACATGGTGTGTAATATCATTTGGAGGCGCATGCTCGGGGTTTAACCCCCGGAATCTATCTTTGCGCACCCATTCATTCCCCTTTAGGCGGAGGGCAGGGGACGGAATAGGGCCTTTCGGGCCTTCACCAACGGAGGTCAGGAGATGGACGGTTCACATCGTGTCGTGATCAAGCCCTTCGAGTTTCGAAGCGGCGCCCCGATGGAGCGCCTGCCCGGCGTTCGAGATTGGAAGGTGATCTACCCGGAAACCGGCTTTCCCGTCAAGACCCTAGTGATGGGCATCGTGGAGATCGATCCGGGCGCCCATACCCCTCTGCATCGCCATAACTGCGAAGAGGTTTATTATGTTCTGCAGGGCCGAGGCTATATCGAGTCGGACGGACAACGCTACGAGTTCGAGGCGGGGGATGCCATCTATAACCGTGAAAACACGGCCCACCGGGTGTTCAATACAGGGACCGAGCCGGTGCGGCTGTGCGTGGTGGCGGGGGTTATGCTGATGGGCCTGCTCCCGGAATGGCCGACGCCCAGCCCCTATGAGATCTTGGAGCCATAAGGGCTCTACGTCACGGCTCCCATCGCTTTCCTTCCACGGTGCGGGGAAGGCGTCGGAATCCAGCCCCAGGAGACAGGGGTTCACATGGCCTCGTTGGGCCAATACGGAAACGGGGCTCATCCCCGTCGGGAGCGCCCTCGAAGTGGCTCGAACGCTGATGGAATGGGGTGAAGGGGAGATGCGCCTGCTGCTGGTGGAGGACGATCCATCACTACGGGAGACCCTAGCGGATCAGCTTCGGCGCGAGGGTTTTGAGGTGATCACCACCGGGGACGGCGGAGAGGCTCTGGAGCTGGCTCGAACGGCCCAGCCGGACCTGATCATCCTCGATCTCATGCTCCCCACGCTGGATGGCCTTTCCGTCTGCCGGATCCTCCGCAAGGAAAGCGACGTTCCCATCCTGATGCTCACAGCCCGCAGCGGGCCGGTGGATCGGATCGTGGGGCTGGAGGTGGGAGCAGACGATTATGTGGTGAAGCCCTTCCACGTGGGGGAGCTGATCGCCCGCATCCGGGCCCTCCTTCGTCGAACCCGGGGCCGTCCGGCGACGATGCTGGCCGCGGGGGATTTGACCCTGGACCTGCTGGCCCGCAAAGCATATAAAGGCGGCCAGGAGCTCCGTCTCACGCTGAAGGAATTCGACCTCCTGGCCACCCTGGTCCAGAACCGCGGCCGGGTCCTGAGTCGCGCCTTCCTCCTGGAGCGAGTGTGGGGCGTGGAGCACCCCGTGGACACCCGAACCGTGGACACGCATATCCGCTGGCTTCGGGAGAAAATCGAGGAAGATCCTGCGCACCCCCGGCGGATCGTCACCGTGCGCGGGATCGGTTATCGTTTCGAGGGTTAAGCCGATGGAATGGATCGCGGTTGTTCTGGGGATTCTCCTGCTGATCGCGCTGGCCGGGCTGGTCCTCCTCAACCGACAACGACGCCAGCTGGAAGAGATCCTCCAGGAAGCGCAACGAGCACGCCGGGAGCTGGAGGCGGAATGCGATCGCATGGCGGCTTGGCTGGAAGGGTTACGGCTGGGTGGAACGGAAGCGCTCCTCCTGCTTGACCAGAGCCGACGGATCCTGTGGGCGAACCGTCCGGCCACGGAGCAGCTCAACGCCCGGCCGGGCCGCGCCCTTCCGGAAGCGATCCCCTCCCTCGAACTGGAGACGCTCCTGGAAACGACAGGAACCGCCGAGATCCGATGGCGGGATCGCTGGTGGCTGGCCACCGGCTGGACATGGCCCCGCGGCTACGGGCTGGCGCTGGTGGATATCACTCGCCAGCGGGAAGCCGAGCGGGCGCGGCGGGAGCTCACCGCCAACGTCGCCCATGACCTGCGGACGCCCCTCACCACCATCCGGCTACTGCTGGATGAGCTGAAGCCCGCTGAACCTATCCCGCCCTCGTGGGAACGTCTGACCCGGGAGCTGGACCGGCTGATCCAGCTGGTCAACGCTTTGCTGGATCTGGCCCGTCTGGAGGCCGGGGAGTGGCCCCTCGCCTATGAGGCCGTAGA
Organism: Thermoflexus sp.; assembly: GCF_025055495.1. GTDB lineage: Bacteria > Chloroflexota > Anaerolineae > Thermoflexales > Thermoflexaceae > Thermoflexus. The sequence continues at coordinate 2,212 of NZ_JANWXB010000300.1, forward strand.
AGTTCGCCCCTGGGTGCAGGGGTGGGTGGAGCGATTCGCCCCCCTCTGGCAGGCACGGGGCCTCAAGGTTCATCTGGACCTTCCGGAAGGGCTTCGGGTATGGGCAGACCCAGAGTGGGCGGGCCGGGCGTTAGGCAATCTCCTGGACAACGCCATCAAGTTCACGCCCCCGGGGGGCGAAGTGCGGGTGCGGGCCTGGCCGGAGGGGGAATGGGTGGCCATCGAGGTGGCGGACACCGGCCCGGGAATCCCACCGGAGGATCTCCCGCGCATCTTCGAACGCTTCTATCGCCGGGATCGTCATCGCGGAGGCGGCGGCAGTGGCCTCGGGCTGGCCATCGCCCGTCACGCTGTGGAGGCCCACGGCGGTCGTATCCAGGCCTTCAGCGAACCCGGCCAAGGCGCCCGTTTCGTGTTCACCCTGCCGGCGGCTTAAGCCAGGGCGGCGACGCTGGGGCGGAAAGGGAGCGAGGGGATCCGCTTCGCCACCATGTCCCAAGGGCTTGCGATGCTTCCCCTCAGGAGGGGCCAGGATGGAGCGGATGAAAGCAGGGATCCTCTGGAGGCGCTGGACAGCCCGCGTGGGGGAGTCGGCCTGGATCGGCCTGCTCCTGGTCAACCTGGCCACTTTCACCTGGGCCACGAACATGACCCTGGGCCGCTGGCTGCGGGAGAGCATCGGGCCGCTGACGCTGTCAGCGCTTCGGTTTCTTCTGGCCTTGCTCTGTTTCGCCTGGCTGTTGCGATCCCGACCATCTGAGGAACGCCGCCCGGGCGCCGATGCCCCGTTGCTCCTCGGGATGGCCCTGGCCGGGGTGGCCCTCTTTGCTCCCACGCTTTACTGGGGCCTGCGCTTCACCACCGCAGTGAACGCCACCCTCATCAACGGCCTGGGTCCGCTGATCACCGGCCTCCTGGCCGCGCTGCTGATCCGGGAACCGCTTACCCCGCGTCAGCTCATCGCTGCCCTGGTCGGGCTGGTGGGCGTGATCGTAGTGATTTCCAACGGCTCTCTGGCCCTGGGGGAAATGCTCCACGGCAATATCGGCGATCTGCTGGTGCTGGCGGCGCTCACCCTGTGGGGGATCTACTCCGTTCTGGGGCGGAAGGTCATGGCCCGACGCTCCGCGATCTCTACGACCGCCCTATCGATGGCGCTGGCCATGCCGCTGCTGATCCCCGCCGCGCTGGTCGAACAGTTTTCTTTCCCGGTTCACTGGCGTTCAGAGGTTGCGCTGGCGGTGCTTTATATCGGGTTCGCCCCCACGGTGCTGGGCTTCCTGGCCTGGAACGAAGGCGTCCGTCGATTGGGTCCGGGCGGCGCCATGATGTTCTACAACACCCTGCCGATCTACGGAGCGCTGTTAGGGCACTTCCTGCTGGGGGAGCCGTTGGGCCTCACCCATTTCGTGGGAGGGGCGCTGATCATCGGGGCCGGGCTTTGGGCCGCCCGCGCCGGCCGGTAAAGCGGACCGCACGGGCTCCCTAGCTGAGGGCCCCCGAGCTCGCGCCGCCCGAGACGCCGTGTATGGGAGACTTCCGCCCCAAACCCTCTTTTGCATCCCTCCTTAGCAGTTTAAAGAGCCGCTATTATGGCAATCCAAGCGCCAATCGCCTCGATCACCCTTAGATCCCGAATCGGATGGCACCGCAGCGTATGAGGAAGGTGGCTGAAACGTTCTTTCGCAATCGGGTTCGGCCGGCGGCACAGGCTCTGAACGTGAGCCTTTCTGAGGTTGGGGGAGCTCGGCCAGGGCCTTTGTCGCCCAGCCCGGCTCCCCGAGATATTCGTTCAATCGGCCAGGCCCTCGACCTCCTCCCGGGGAGCCCGGAGCTCTGGGGCTGCGGAAATCGCCCGGAGGAAGGGAACGGGCCGCACCCACCGCGCGACTAGGTCGCGGGTGCCTGCCACCGCGAGCCGTTCGAACAGCAGGGCGAACCGCGCTTCCAGGGCCTCGCGGATCGGCCCTCGCGTGTCCTCCGGCAGCTCCCAGAAAGCCTGCTTGAACGGCCCCCACGCCCGCTTGCGGGCCTTGTAGTAAAACTGCTCCTCGGTCTCCCCGGGCTTCCACTCCTCCGCGTGATGCGCCCGCAGATAGGCGTAGATCTCCTCCCGGAAGGACGCCGGCAACAGATCGAAGACCAAGTTCTGGAAGCCCGTGGCCAGATGCACTTCGCAGGCCTCGCATTCCACGAACTTGTTGAAGGCCTCCTCCGGCAGCGTGCTGGCCCCGTGCTGCACCGCGCCCGCCAGCCCGTATTCCAGGCGGGCGGCTCGGGAAAGCGCCCTCAAGGCCTCGAAGTCGATGGCCACCTGGGCCAGCCGCCCATCCGGTAGCACCACCCCGCCGTGGGTGGTGCCGGTCTGCACGCTGATCTTGCTGATCCCCACCTCATCACTTAGGTGCCGGCGATAGCCGTCCATGAACGCCCGCAGCTCCTCCACCGTGCTGTTCTTCCCCCCCACTTCTCCGATCTCCCCGCCGACGGAGATCGTGACGCCGGGCGGCTCAATGGAGCGGATGTAGCGGGTCAGCTCGGCGCACAGGGTGTAATTGAGCCGCTGCTGTTCGTCCAGGGTGGGCTTCGTGAGATCCACCAGGGTGGAGGTGTCGATGTCGATGTTGTAGAACCCGGCCGCGATGGCTTCGGCGGTGAGATCCCGCACCGCCTGGAGCTCCCGTTCGGGGTCTTTGGCGTAGGCTTTGGCGGAGACCTGGAAGTGATCGCCTTGGAGGAAGAGCGGTCCGCGGAACCCCTCCTTGATGGCGGCGGCGACGATGACGACGGCGTATTCCTCCGGCCGCTGATCGGTGTAGCTGATCTCGCTGCGGGCGATCTCGAAGATCATTGCGCCCACATCCAGGCGGAGGGCGGCCCGGAAGGCCGCCCGGGCCATCTCGTAGGTCATCCCCCGCAGGTTCATGGCCGGCACCGTAAAGGTTGGGGGAACCTCGCCCCGGCCCCGGGCGGCGTAAAGCTCATGGATGGACGCCGGGAGGATCCCCAGCGCCTCACCGATCCGGAAGATCCATCCGCGGGCTTCGGCTTTCTCCCCCGGGCTTCCGAAGACCGCCTGGCGGACCAGCCCATCGATCCCCTTCTGCCGGATCCAGGGCAGATCCCGGATTTCCACCTGGTCCTCAATCACGGCCAAGGCTTCGCTCCACTCCGGCTGCTGGAGAAGACTTCGCCCTCCACTCATTCGGCTGCCTCCTTCTTCTTGGATCGCTGGGGGTGTTCGAATTTTTCCTCCTCCTCGGCAGACGCCCTGGCTTTGCGCGCCCGGGGTCGCTTCGGCGCGGGCGGGGCTTCCTCCAGGCTTCCCTCTTCCTCCTCCTTCGCCCGCTTCCCGCGCCGCCGGCGCGAGGGCTCCACCGGCGTCTCCAGGGACAGGGGTTCCGCCATTGAGGGTGCGGCCGGCTCCAGCGCAGTGCGCTCTTCCACCGCTTCCACCGAAGGAAAAGCAGCTTCCGCTTCCGGAACCAGCATCGGCTCCGGCGGAGCAGCGGGCGCTATCGGGGCTTCCGGTTCCATCTCCGTCCCGGCGGAAGCTTCCGTTCGAACCGGAGCCGCCCGGCGGAGCTCCTCCAGCCCGATCTTCACCCATCGGCGGCAGAAGGGACACTCGCGGGCGCCGTAGCGGGCCTTCTCCGCCAGCGCCTGAGCCAGGATCGCGCCGGCCTCTTCCCGGGAGATGGAGAACGGCCGACCACAGTAGGGACATCGCGTGCGAAGCATAAGAGCCTCCTGAGCGTTCCCTCGCCACGGCGGTCCGGACGCTCTGTCGTCGCGAGATCGCTGGAGCTCATTTTACCACCGGTAAGGACTCTGAAAGGGTTCGTCATAGAAGGAGATGCGCCGCTAAGAGGGAACCGGATCGCCTCACCCCCCGATCCCCCTCCCCACGGCCCTTTCAGCCGTGGGGAGGGGGATCCGACGCTTCGTGAAGGAGCCGGGCGCCTTCAACGCCCGGCTCCTTCCCCTTAAACGCCCCAAGAGGGAACGAACAGCGTAACCCTCGATGCACTCGAGGTCGAGGGCGCTGTCCTGCAAGCTGCGGGCCGTTTTCCAGAGGGCATTGCTGCCGTCGCTGCGATGGGCCAGGAGCTATGCCCGTTCTCGCAGAGGGCGTCAAGCGGCGCGCCCATACCGCTCGATCCGCGCGTTCGGACTATAATGGGGGCTATGGGCAATTTCACTTCCACAGGGAGGTCCTGATGTTTTGTCCGCCGGGGACGACCGGAGCCATCCTGTGCATCGGGAACTTCGCCATTCGGGCCTACGGTCTTCTGCTGATGCTCGGGATCCTGCTGGGGGCCTGGCTGGCGGCCGCGGAGGCCCGACGGCGCGGGGAGAAGCCGGATCACGTCTGGGATGGTCTGCTGGTGGTCTTCATTATGGGCCTGATCGGCGCTCGCCTCTACCACGTGTTCTCGAGCCCGGAAGGAGCAGTGGGCTGGTCTTACTATCGGGAGAACCCCATCAAGATCCTCTACATCTGGGAGGGCGGGCTGGCCATTTATGGCGCTCTCATCGGGGGGCTGGCCGGGTTCTTTCTTTACGCCTACCGGCATCGCCTGGCCGTCTGGCGCTGGCTGGATATCGTGGCCCCTTCCATCCTGGTCGGCCAGGCCATCGGGCGGTGGGGGAACTTCTTCAACCAGGAGCTTTACGGCCCACCCACCACGCTGCCCTGGGGGATTCCCATCGCCCTGGAGCATCGATTGCCTCAGCACCTGACCCTGCCGCCGGAGACGCGGTTCCATCCGGTGTTCCTGTATGAATCCCTCTGGAACACCATCGGCTTCCTGATCCTGTTCTATCTCAACCGGCGGCTGGGCCATCGATTGCGGGAAGGCGACCTCTTCGCCCTCTATCTGATCTGGTATCCCGTCGGACGGCTTTGGATCGAGAGCCTGCGGCCGGATGCATGGAAGATCGGCCATATCGCCGCCGCGCAAATCTTCTCGCTGATCGCCCTGGCCGCCGGCCTGGCGATCCTGGTCTACAACCGCATCCGGAGGCAGGTTCCCGCTGCCAGCGGTCCAGCGGTGGAACAGCCATCCGGGCCGCCCAATCCTTGAACGAGCGCTGGGGAGCATGGATCGCCTTCGGAGCCAGATATGCCGCCATCGAGACCCGGGGGGCTGGCCGGGAGGCTGTCCTCGCCAGGAGGTGGGAAAGGGGGCAGATCGGCGGGGAGGGATGTCAGGCAGAACGCTCGTCCATCCCCCCAGGTTTTAGTGAGCCATCCTCCGGAGAAGACGGGGCACTTCATGGGCGACTTCCGAGCTCGCCCCTGGGTTTTGGACCCGGCCCGCTTTCCTCCCGAAGGGGCCCGGATCGGACTCGCCCCCTGAAGTTGCCCATGGCATTGGACATGGATCTTGGTGCTTCCTCGTCCCCCGGACGGGCTTCGATCCCCCTCAACCCCCGATGGATAACCGGTCAAAGCGCCGGGGGGATGATCTGGAGAAGGCATGGATGTCGATCGGGCGGGGAGCCAGTGTGTTCGTGGGCGCGGCGTTCGTCGTGGCGCTGGGCGCGGCGCTGTGGGTTTCCCGAGCGGAGGAGGAGGATTCGTTCTGCGCCCGCTGTCACCTGCGCCCGGAACGGACTTACGTGGGGCGGGCGACGGCCGCCCGGGCGGGCCGGGCGGTCGATCTCGCCGCCGCCCACGCGGCCGCCGGGATCTCGTGCGTGGGATGCCATCGGGGGGATCAATCCCTCCCTCAACGCGGGCTGGCCCTGACCCTGGGGGCCTGGAACGCTGTCCGCACGCCCTTCATCCCTGCGGATATCCCGCAGCACCCGGTGCGCTGGCCCCACCTTCCAGAAGCCGGATGCTGGTTCTGCCATATCCGGGAGCCTCAACGCGGGGGCGTTGAACCCGGAGCGCCCAACCCGGTGACCCTGGAAGCCTTCGAGAACCACTTCCACACGGATCTGCTTCGAGCGGACCTCCGGACCTCGGTGCGCTGTGTGGATTGCCATCGCGCTCACCAGGAGTCCCTGGAACCCTTCTTTGCGATCCGGGAAATCGTTATCCCCGCCTGCGAACGCTGCCATCGGGAGGTCGGCCGGGGGCCGATTCGGATGGGGCCGTGATGTCCTCATCGGGGCAACCACAGGGGGTTGCCCCGATGGGGGCAGGCACGGGGGCCTGCCCCTACGAAAACAACAACGGATTTTCCATTATTTCCGTGATGAAACCGCAACGCTGGCTGTTCGTTTCGGCCCCGCTCTGGGGGCACCTGGATTATGGGGGTTACCTGGAGCTGGCGGTCGCCCTGGCCCGGCGGGGCCACCGGGTGCTCTGGGCCAGCGGCCCTATGGTGCAGGAGGCCGTGGTCCGCCGGGGCCTGCCCTTCGTGCCGTTGCCTTCGGCCGGCTGGCGGTGGCTGCCGCCGCTGTGTCCGGATCTCCCCCCTGCCGAACGCCAGCAACGGCGTCGGGAACGCGCCTTAGACGCCTGGCTTCACCCGGAGGAGCACGCGCGGGCCCTGCGCGCCCTGGGGTCCTGGATCGAGGCGTGGCGGCCGGATGGGATCGTCGCGGAGCCGTTCGCCGGGGTGGCGGCATGGGCAGCGGAGCGCTATGACCTCCCCCTCGTGGTGGTAGGCTTCCCGGCCGGCCACTGGCCCGTCCCCCGGACCCTCGAAGCCCAGGAGGATCTCCGCCGGGCCCAGGACCGGCTGGCGGAAGTCGCCAGCGCCCTGGGCCTGGCCGGGCGTTACTGGCGGGCGGATCCCTTTCCCCAGATCACCTCCCCGCTGGCCCACATCGTCTTCTTCCCCGCCGCCTGGTTCTCGGACCTAGAGGCAATAGATCCTCAAAACCGGTTTTTCGGCGGCCTTCCGCGGGGCAGGGCTCCGGATCTCCAGCGAGGCCCTCGGCCCCGCGCCCTGATCACCCTGGGCAGCACGTTCACGGAGGATCCCGCCTTCTTTATCAGCGCGGCCCGCGCGGTGCAGCGCCTGGGCGGGGAGCCGGTGGTGGTCCTCGGGCGCAGCCCCTTCGCGCCGGGGCTGCGCGAAGCGGTGCGCCGCGCGCTGCCGGACGTTCCGCTCCACGACTGGGTGGACTACGATCGGATCTTCCCCTCGCTGGATCTGGTGATCCACCACGGGGGCATGGCCACCACCCACAAGGCCCTCGTCTACGGGGTTCCCCAGCTGATCGTTCCCCACGCGGGGGAACAGCACCTGCAGGCCCGGCGGGCCGAGCGGGCGGGGGTGGGGCGGGCGTTGCGGCCCGCCGAGGCCACGCCGGACCGATGGCGGGAGGCGGTGGCGGATCTGCTGAAGGAAGACCGATACCGGGAGCAGGCCCGGCGCTGGGCGGCGCAGATGGCACGCGCGGGAGGGCCGGAGGAAGCCGCTGACCTTTTCGAGGGCGGGCTGGGGATCTAACGTCCCGCCAGGAACACGCCGGCCAGGATCAGCGCCATGCCGCCCAAGACCCAGCCGGAGAGCGGCTCCCCCAGCCATAGGGCGCCCCAGATCACGGCGAAGATCGGGTTCAGATACGTCACCAGCGAGATCCCCACCACGCCGACCCGCTGCAGCAGCTGGAAATACATCACATAGGCGATCGCCGTCCCCAGGACCGCCAGCGCGAGCAAGGCGGCGATCGAAACGGGGGCCGGCGAAAGGGTCCACGGGCGATCCAGGATCAGGCTGAGGGGCAACACCATCAGCCCCCCGCTCAGCAGTTGCCCGATGGCCGCCTCGATCGGGGGGACACCCCGGAGCGCCTTCCGGGCGTAAACCGTGGCCCCGGCGTAAGAGATCGCCGCGATGAGCACCGCAGCCTCCCCAAGCAGATGGGCATGGGCGGCCCGCCGGAGATCGGGGAAGAGCAGGACGACGATCCCGAGGAATCCGACGAGCAATCCGCCAAGCTGGCGCCGGGAGGGTTGTTCCTCTCGCAGCATCCAGCGGGTCATCCCGGCGGTCCAGAGGGGCATCGTGGCGATCAGCACCCCGGCGAGCCCGCTGGGGATGGTCTGCTCGCTCCAGGCGATCAGGGTGTGGGGGAGCGCCGCGTTGAAGAGGCCCATCACCAGGAAGGCCCCGAGAGGCGGATCCCCGGCGGGCCCTCGTTGTGGACGGTTTCGGAACCCCCATAGCATCGCGGTGCCGATAAGCAGCCGGCCCGCCACAAAGGTGAGGGGCGGGATGGTTTTCACCCCCAGGGCGAAAAACAGGTAGGAACCGCCCCAGATGGCGCCCAGCGCTACGAGGAGGAAAAGGTCGATGCCCTTCATTGCGCCCCCTTCGAGCCCCTAATGAGCCATGCAGGATCTGCCCTCGCCCTGCACCTTGAACACCCACCGGGTTCCTGCGAAGGCCTCCTGTGGGTTGTTGGAGGCATAATTAAACTATCGAGTGCGCTTTGCGCTTGCAACAAACTTGCGCAGCCCTCCGGATCAGCCCGTTGCTCGCAGGGGGAGAGAGAACACAAAGTGGTTGCCATGTTACGGGCGCCATGAGTCCGTGACAACCTATGAGCGCAGGAGCTAGGGCCGCCAGCCCTGCCAGAGGCTGTGCCCGCCGACGATGGAGCGCGATGAGAAGGGTTTCTGCCGTTCATCAACGCCGCCAGAGGAGGAGAGCCCATGAGCGTGGACGCGCCAGCTCGCACCCTGCGCGAAGCATATGCCTACCTGGACCCCTTGAGGCCGCTCCAGGGAGAATGGCTGTCTCGCTTCTACGTAGAACGACCGTTAGGCAGCGACCTGGGCACGCTCCAGCAA
>NZ_JANWXB010000349.1 GCF_025055495.1 Thermoflexus sp.
ATCCCCAGTGTCCTGCTTCCGATTCCCGGGGGATTCCGCCCAGCCCTAGGGCGCTCAGGCTCAGCGCGATCAGGAGGTTGACCGCCGGACCGGCAAGGGCGATGACGAACTCCGCGCTGAAGCAGCCCGGCGGCAGGCGCACTGTGATGAACCCGCCTAGTGGCCAGAGAACCAAGGAAGTCACTGGCGTCCGGAGCAGGCGGGCGGCCAGTAGATGACCAAGCTCATGCAGCAGCACCAGGCCGAACAGAAGCCCCCACCAGAGCCCCTGGCGAAGGGCCTCCTGCCATCCCCCGAGCGCCCCGGCGCCTGCCACCGCGATCCCCAGCAGCGCCAGCAGGCTCCAGTGAACCTGCACCGGCGTTCCGGCGAATGTGAACAGCTGAAAGGTCAGAGAACGAGACTTCAATGACCGTCACCTCTTTCCGGGCGCGGCCTTTGCCGCGCGGGAAGGGAGGAAGTCAACGTTCTGGCCGCCGAAGGCAGCCTGCCTTCCTGTTCTTCAGCGCTCCGACGAAGGCACCTGTTCCAGCAGACGGATGGCAGATTCCAGACGGGTCAGCGTCCGCTGGCGGCCCAGCAGGGCCATGGACTCGAACAGCGGCGGCGTGACCCGCCGGCCGGTCACCGCCACCCGGATCGCCATAAACAGCGTGCCGGCCTTCACCCCCAATCGCTCGGCCAGCCCGCGCAGCGCAGCCTCGAGGGCCTCATGGGTGAACTCCGGAAGGCCCTCCAGCGCCCGCAGGGCCTCCGTTAACCAGACGCGAACCTGTTCCGGGGCGCTCCCCTTCGGCACCAGATCCTCCAGCACCGGGGAGACGTCCTCTTTCCAAAGGAACTCCAGCATCTCCGCCCCTTCCCGGAGGGTTTTGATCCGCTCCTGGATCAGGGGGATCGCCCTCCGGAGCGTCTCCAGGTCGGGGTGCAGGCCCAAATCCTCGAGGTAAGGACATAGGCGTTCGGCCAGCGCCTCCGGGGTCAGGCGGCGGATGTAGACGCCGTTCATCCATTCCAGCTTCTCGTAATTGAAAGCCGCCGGCTTGGGGTTGATCCCCGAGATGTCGAACTTTTCGATCAACTCCTCTACGGTGAACAGCTCTGTTTTGTCGTCATACGCCCAGCCGGTCAGCGCCAGGAAGTTCACTAGGGCCTCCGGCAGGTAGCCCTCCTCCCGGAAATCCCGGACGAAGACGGCGGTCTCCCAGCGCCCCTGCTCCTGCAGCACTCGCTTGCTCATCTTGCCCTTTCCGGTGGGACTCAGGATGATGGGGAGGTGAGCGAACTGGGGAGGTTCCCAGCCGAAGGCCCGATAGAGCAGGATGTGGCGCGGGGTGCTGGGGATCCACTCATCGGCCCGCATCACATGGGTGATGCGCATGAGGTGATCGTCCACCACGTTGGCCAGGTGATACGTGGGGTAGCCGTCGGATTTCAGCAGCACGAAATCGTCCTGCGTCCGGTTCTGGACCGAGATCTCTCCATGCACCAGGTCGTGGAAGGTCGTGGTCCCCTCCAGGGGGACCTTCAAGCGGATCACGAAAGGCTCCCCGGCGGCGATACGGCGCTGGGCTTCCTCCGGTGAGACGTTATATCGGCAGAACCGATCGTAGCCGGTAGGTTGCTTGCGGGCCTCCTGCTCACGGCGCAATCGCTCCAGGCGCTCTTCCGAACAGAAGCAGTAATACGCATGGCCCATAGCGACCAGGCGATGGGCGTGCTCCCGGTAGATCTCCAGGCGCTGGGACTGGATATACGGGCCGTAGGGCCCTCCCACCTCGGGCCCTTCGTCCCAGTTCAGGCCCAGCCATCGCAGGGAGTCCAGGATATCCTCGAGGGCACCGGGCACCAGGCGCTTGCGATCCGTATCCTCGATCCGCAGGATGAACTGCCCGCCGTGGTGGCGGGCGAAGAGCCAGTTGAACAGCGCCGTGCGGGCCCCGCCGACATGCAGGAACCCCGTCGGGCTGGGCGCGAAACGAACCCGAACGGACATAATGTCCTCCCACCTTTCAGCTCGTGAAGCGTATAGAGCGGGCGCTGGATGGCTGCCCGTCCTTGAGGTAATTGTAGCGCACAAGCTGCCGGTCTCCCATGCGGCCTCTGAGGGGGGTGTATCCCAGATTCGTCGGGCGTTGATGACCGCCACCGGGCGCCTATTGAAGTCGCTCTGACCTGGGCCTTCGGCCGAGGATCGGCCTCCGCCGATCCCCTATTGAGCTTCGGCGAAGGCTGACGCCTGGCGCGGGGTGCCCAGGAAGGGCTGATTTCCGATCAGCGCCTCCGGCCATCGGACGATTCCGACAAAAATGGGACACACCCTTTGAGGGATCCTCGGCGGAGCTCCTGAGAGCAAGGCGCGCATCCCTGCAGTGGAGGGCAAGCCCCAGTGCAGATCGGCAGGTTAGCAACCGAGGTTGCGGATGGAGGGAACGGTTCGCCCTGGCTGCCGTTCCGAGGGTTGGAGAAGCGATCGGTGGTGTTCGCCTGGGGATCGAGAGCACGCCGGGGGAGAGATTTGAGGCGATCGCTCTTGGGCAATCTATGCCATTGAATCGTCGCCTGTTCTCACCGGAGGCGTATTCATACCGCTGCCAGGTGCGGGGCTCCCAGGGCCGCCCCGGCAACGGCTCCCGCGTCAGCCATACCCCCGCCCAGGGGTCGTAGAGCCGGAAGCCAAACTCATACAGGCCCAGGCGCTCGTCCCATTCCTTGCCCAGAAAGG
>NZ_JANWXB010000350.1 GCF_025055495.1 Thermoflexus sp.
GGCCTGGGCGTCTTCCGGGCCATCCGCCAGGAGATGGAAGAGTGGCTGGCTGCCCACGGCTGCCGATGCCTGCAGGAGATCCGCGGCCGGGCCCATCGGGAATAGGGGGATCTCGCCCGAGATAGGGGATAAAATAATATACGCGGCTACGAGACGCTGTCGGTGGTCTTGGATAGCCTGGAGGATGGAGGTGGAACCGTGGAGGAGCATGGCGTTCAGCGACCGGCAACATCCGAAGAAGGACAGGCTTCGCCGGCCCCTCCGGAGGCGGCCGTGGCGGAAGCCGAGGTCTCCCTGGCGGACCAGTGGGAGGCGTTGAAACGGGAGCTGGAAGCGGCGCGGGCGCAGGCCCAGGAATACCTGGAGGGCTGGCAGCGGGAGCGGGCCGCCTTCGCCAACTATCGCAAGCGGGTGGAGGCCGAACGGGCCCAGTTCGCCGCCGAGGCGACGGCGGTGTTCATCCGCAAGCTCCTGCCGATCATGGATGACTTCGAGCGGGCCCTGCAAACCCTTCCGGACAACCTGCGCCACCTGACATGGGTGGAGGGGATCTTCCTGATCTACCGCAAGCTGCAGCTGGCCCTGGAATCCGAAGGGGTTCAACCCATCGAGGTGAAACCCGGCGATCCCTTCGACCCGATGCTCCATGAGGCGGTGCTCTACGAGCCGGTGGAGGGCTTCGGAGACGGCCAGATCGTGGAGGAGCTGCAGAAAGGCTATAAGCTGGGCGATCGGGTGCTGCGCCCCACCCTGGTGAAGGTGGCCCGTTCGGTCGAGCCGGCGCCCGGCGGGGAGACCAGCGGGTGAAAGAGGCCGTTCCCAGGGGATCCCGACAGGGGGGCCGCTTCGCCCGCCCGTCCATCGATCCTCCCTGCCTGAAGGCCAGAGGCGCTCGAGGAGAGGGGATCCAGAGGAAGCGACCGTTGGCATCGCGACCCAACCGGTCTGTAGTGAGGCATGACCCATCGGGGGAGGGGCGCCCTCCCCCTTTCTAACTCTCGAGAGGTTCCATGGGCGTATCCCGCAAAGACTACTATGAGATCCTCGGCGTCCCGCGGAACGCCACGCTGGAGGAGATCAAGCAGGCGTATCGCCGTCTGGCTCGCCAGTATCACCCGGATGTGAACAAATCGCCCGACGCCGAGGAGAAGTTCAAAGAAATCAACGAAGCATACGCCGTCCTCTCCGATGAGGAGAAGCGACGGATCTACGACATGTATGGCCATGCCGGTCTGGAGGGCCGGGGGTTCCGCCCAGAGCCGGCGGATTTCACGGATTTGTTCGCGGATCTGTTCGAGGATCTGTTCGGCTTCGGGCCGCGGGTTCGAACGCGCCGGGCTCCCCGGCGGGGGGCTGATCTCCAGACCGAGGTGACCTTGACCTTCGAGGAGGCGGCCCTCGGCGCCGAAAAGGAGGTCGAGGTGACGCGGAACGAGCCGTGCCCTCGCTGCCGAGGGTCCGGCGCGGAGCCGGGAACCGGACCCACGCGTTGCCCCACCTGCGGGGGGCTGGGAGAAGTCCGACGGGTCAGCCAGTCCTTCCTGGGCTCCTTCGTCCAGGTCACCACATGTCCGACCTGCCGGGGAGCCGGCGAGGTGATCTCAGCCCCATGCCGGGAATGCGGCGGAGAGGGCCGGGTGCTCACGCGCCGTCGCCTTGTGGTGCGCATCCCGGCCGGGGTGGATGACGGGATGCAGATCCGTCTGCCGGGCGAGGGGGAGCTCGGGGAAAACGGCGGGCCGCCGGGCAACCTCTACGTCCAGGTCAACGTCCAACCGCATCCCTACTTCCGCCGCCGGGGGGACGACCTCATCGTCCAGGTCACCGTCAACGTCGCCCAGGCCGCCTTAGGGGATCGCATCCGCGTGCCCACCTTAGAGGGGGAGGAAACGGTGGAGATCCCACCGGGCACCCAGCCGGGCCACGTGATCCGCCTGCGCGGCCGGGGCATCCCCCACCTGCGCCGGGACGGGCGAGGGGACATGCTGGTCGTGGTCCAGGTGGAGATCCCCACCCGCCTGACGGCGGAGCAGCGGAAGCTCTTCCAGGAGCTGGCCCGCACCCTGCCGACGGGCGAAGTGCAGAAGCCGGAGAAGGGCTTCCTGGATCGCTTGAAGGAACTGCTGGGCGGTTGACCTTCGCCCCGAGGAGCGGGCAGCCCCATGGGCCTGAACCGCAAGACGGTCTCAGCCGGGATCGCCGGACGGAGAAGCGCTGCCGATCCCTCTAAGGCTCCGGCCCTCCGGCCATCCCGGCCTCCGGATCCACCCTCTCCGCCCCTCCGGTCCATGCGAAAGGCCGCCGCTCGCCTACAGCGCCACACCCGATGAATCCTTCTTCGCGCAACCGCCGGGATCGCGCGCTTCCTGCCAAAAGCGAGGTGTCCCCTATATGATCATCGAGGGACTGGCCCTTCAGAGCCGTGGGGAACCGCGTCGGACCCGTGAGGTCGACCGGACCATATGGTGAAGCATAAACCCGTCGACGACCGCGTGGCGCGATGAGCACGGGGATCCGGTGGCTGGAGATCGCGGTTGCCGCGCCGACGGAGGCCGCCGAGGCGATCGCGGAGGTGCTCTCCCGGTATGCCCCTCACGGCGTGGCGTTCGATTACGGCCCCATCTCCGCGGAGGAAGGGGATTGGGAACATCCTCCCCTTCCTCGGGATACCCTCACCGTCCTGGCTTACCTCCCTATCGTCGAGGGATGGGAGGAGGCTCGACAGCGCGTGGAGGAGGGGCTCTGGCATCTGAGCCAGATCCTGCCCTTCCCGCCGCCCCGCTTCCGGGTGATCGACGAGGAGGAGTGGGCGGAGGCCTGGAAAGCCCACTACGACGTGCTTCGGGTGGGCCCCTTCGTGATCCGGCCGACGTGGCGTCCGGCGGAGCTCCGGCCGGGGGAACTGCTCATCGAGCTGGATCCCGGGATGGCCTTCGGCACGGGGGCCCATCCCACCACCCGCCTCTGCCTGCGCGCGCTGGCCGAGTGGCTCCGGCCCGGGGAGCGGGTCCTGGATTTGGGGACCGGATCCGGGATCCTGGCCATCGCGGCGGCCCGGCGGGGGGCTGCCAGGGTATGGGCGCTGGACATCGACCCGGTGGCCGTCCGGGTGGCGCGGGAGAACGTGCGGCGGAACGGGCTCTCGGACCGCGTGGAGGTGGGCCAGGGTTCCCTGGAGGAAGCCCTTGCGCGAGGGGAAGGCTTCGACGGGATCCTGGCGAACATCCTGGCCCCGGTGATCCGGCGCTTCTGCGAGCAGGGCCTGAGCGCCCTGCTGCGGCCAGGGGGGTGGGCGGTCGTCTCCGGGTTCCTGGAGGGCGAACAGGAGATCTCCGTTCGGGAGGCCCTGGAGGCGGCCGGCCTGCGGGTCTGCGGGCGATGGGCCGAAGCGGACTGGGTCGCCCTGGGCGCGCGGAAGGACGCGGAGAGCGTTCGCGGAGAGCTGGAGCCCGATCGGAGGGAGATGCGGCATTGAATGAGAGAGGGAATGGCCTCATCGCCTCGGCCGTGCATGGCCGATCATGCTTCCGTCGCCATCGGCCCCCCGAGGCGCTCGATCTCCGACCGGATCTCTTGGATGACCTCCGGGTTTTGGATTCGCTTCCGACCGCCCTTCTCCGCCGCGGAGAACACAACGAATACCTTGGATCTGTCCATCCCGCCGTTCCTCCGCGCGGATGAATTTCTCCAGAAAACGATGCGGCGTGGAGCGATCCGCCTCCGCCAGGCCCATCTCGATCATCTTGCGGTTGACGAACAGCCGGTTGGAGAGATACACATAGGCGGGCATGGGAGCGTCCGCTTCCGCGGGGGGC
>NZ_JANWXB010000364.1 GCF_025055495.1 Thermoflexus sp.
GCACCGCCGAAGGCGGCGCCCCAGCCCTAAAACCCCAGGAGAGCTCAGAAGTTGCCCATCGCGATGGCTGTTCCCGCTTCTTCCCCTCTCCGGACAGCTCACTGCCCGGAGTGGGGAACGAGCATTCACATCCCCCAGCGCAGCGCGGGGGTCTTCACGGGATGATCCCACAACTCGAGCATCTCGTCATCCGCCCGGAGCAACGTGATGGAGGTCCCCGCCATCTCCAGCGAGGTGATGTAGGCCCCTATTAAGTTGCGGACGATCTGAACGCCCGCCTTTTCGCAAATCTCTGCCACCTTTCGATAAACGATGTAGAGCTCGCTGATCGGGGTCCCGCCCATCGAGTTGACCATGCAGATCACCCGATCGCCCGCCTTAAAGGGGAGATCCGTGAGGATAGGCTCCATCAGGCGTTCAACGATGGCATCGGCGTTCTTGAGGGGCTCCCGATAACGGCCGGGCTCCCCGTGGATCCCGATGCCGATCTCCATCTCATCGGGCCCCAGCTCGAAGGTGGGCCGGCCCACGTGGGGGACTGTACAGGAGGTCAGGGCCATGCCCATGGAGCGGCCGTTCTCCGCGATCCGGCGGCCCAGCGCGGCCAGGCGCTGGAGATCGTAGCCTCGTTCGGCGGCGGCTCCCAGGATCTTCTCCGCCAGCACCGTGGTGCCGGTGCCCCGGCGGCCCTGCGAGTAGAGGCTGCTCTCGACTGCTACGTCATCGGCGATCAGCACGCTCTCCACTTGGAATCCCTCGCCGCGCAGGAGATCCGCCGCCATATCGAAATTCATCACGTCCCCCGCGTAGTTCTTCACGATCATCAGGATGCCCGCCCCGCCGTGGACCATCTTGGCCGCCTCATACATCTGGTCCGGTGTCGGAGAGGTGAACACCGCCCCCGGGCATGCCGCATCCAGCATCCCATAGCCCACGAAGCCCACGTGCATCGGCTCGTGGCCGCTCCCGCCTCCGGAGATCACAGCCACCTTCCCCGGGCGGGGGGCATCGGCCCGGTAGACGAAATTCGGATTGAAATGGACCTTGATCAGGTCCGGATGGGCCTTGGCCATCCCTTCCAGGGATTCCGGCACTACATTCATAGGGTCATTAATCAGCTTCTTCATGGTTCCCTCCTAACCTGTTGATCCCAGCCAGCACCTGGATAATGGGACCCCGCTCTGGGCTTACACAGCCAGTGCCTTCTTCGATAAGGATCCCTTCTACGTCGTGAGAGAGAGGCCAGCAGCGCAACTCCGAATTTATCATATCTAAACGTCGAGACCTGCGCCGAGGGCCCGTGGGGGAAGCATGAAAGCCTCCCCCACGGGGCAGTGGCTTCACAGGCCCAACGTCACGAAGAGGAAGGCGCCGATCAGGCCGCCCACGATGGGGCCCACCACCGGGACCCAGGCATACTCCCAGTCGGAGTCGCCCTTGCCCGGAATCGGGAGCACCGCATGGGCGATCCGCGGCCCGAGGTCACGGGCGGGGTTGATGGCATAGCCCGTGGGCCCCCCCAGCGAGAGGCCGATAGCCCACACCAGGAGGCCCACCAGCAGAGGTGTAAGGCCTTCAGCGAGCCGGTTCGCGCCGATGGCCAGGACGCCGAAGACCAGCATGAACGTCCCAATCACCTCGGTGATGAAGTTCAGCGGGTAATTGCGGATGTTCGGCGCTGTGGAGAACACAGCCAGCTTGAGCTTCGGATCCGGGGTCTCTGCCCAGTG
The DNA here is from genome assembly GCF_025055495.1 of Thermoflexus sp. Taxonomy (GTDB): domain Bacteria; phylum Chloroflexota; class Anaerolineae; order Thermoflexales; family Thermoflexaceae; genus Thermoflexus. Next base: position 1,731 of record NZ_JANWXB010000364.1, read on the forward strand.
GGGATAATACGCCAGCCATACCAGCACCGCGCCGATAAAGGCGCCGATGAACTGGCCCACGATGTAAAGCGGAACATCGGCCCATGGGAACCTTCCGGTCGCCGCTAAGGCGATGGTCACGGCCGGGTTGATGTGGGCGCCGCTGATGCGCCCCACCGCATACACGGCCATGGCCACCGCCATGGCCCATCCGGTGGTGATCACAATCCACCCGGAGGCCTGCCCTTTGGTCTTGCCCAGGACGACGTTGGCCACCACGCCGTCGCCCAGGAGAATCAGGATCATCGTGCCGATAATCTCCGCCACCCAGGGTGCCATGGTCGCGCTCCTTTCTGGATGAGGGTTCCAGTCAAGGGCTCTGCGCTGACCCCACCGCGCAGGACGGAGGATCCGTCCGCCATCCCATGCCGCCTCACGACCTCAAAGCCTCCACGCCCTGTGCACCTCCCGATTCACGAATTTGGACCCAAAAGTCCATCTTCTATTTTTCATCATCTGCCTTCATTCTGACAAGTCTTTCAACTGGATTGTTTCAAATTGAAACATTTCAGGCCACGCACAGTTTCATCATGGAACATATCGGCCCGAAGGATGGTCTGTCTTTCTCAGACGACTGGCAGGCTGAAGACGTAGGAGGGAGGATTGCGAAACAGCGTGAAGGGGGGACCGGCCTCTTTCATCCCCCTCTCCTTCCCTTCTCCTTTCTCACAGGGGGAAGGGAAGAAGGAATCCTCCGCTTGGCCGAAAGGGTGTACTCCCCCAATCCAGTGGTGGGACCGCGTGGGGAGGGAGATTAGGAAAGCAGGAGGAGAGCCTATCGGAACAGCCTTTTTGGAAATGTTTGCGCGGGGTCGGGCACTGAAGACGCCCGGCCTGATTCGGAACCCCTGACCGGGTGGAGGGGTCATCCGCCTCACGTCCCCAGCAACAACCGCCGCAAAACCGGCTCGCTCTGAGGGGTTGTGACCGCCAGGATCTCATCCTCTGCCCGCAGGATCGTTTCCCCAGAAGGGATAAACGTTTGATCCCCCCGCACCACCATCACGACCAGGGCATCCGCGGGGATCCCCAGTTCCCGCAACGGCCGCCCCTCGGCCGGGGCGTCCGGGGCCACCTTGCATTCCACCAGCTGGATCCCGCCCCGGCGCAGGGCCAGCAGGTGCACCAGGGAGCGCAGGGGCAGCGCCCGTTCGATCTGCGCCTGGATGATCTCGGTGGTGGAAACCGTCACATCGATCCCCAAGCGGGCGAAGATCTCCGCGTTGCGCGGATTGTTGATGCGGGCGATGGTTCGGGGCACACCGAACTTGCGCTTGGCCAGCAAACAAACCACCAGGTTATCCTCATCATCCCCGGTGACGGCGATCACGGCGTCGGCCCGGTTCATCCCCACCTGGGCGAAGGTGCTGGAATCGCATCCATCGCCCACCCACACGTGATCCGCCCCCAGCTCATCGATGAGGAACGCAGCACGACGAGGGTTCTTCTCGATCAGCAGGACCTCATGCCCCTCAGCCAGCAGGGACTTGCTCAGGTAGTAGCCGACCTTCCCACCGCCGACGATGATCAGATACATGGGATCAATCCTCCAGGCACTTGCGGATCGCCTCGGCCGCCAGCGTCGTCGGGGAGACCGTCCTCAGCCCCAGTTCCTGGAAGATCTCGGCCCGGAGCGGATCGTTGAGCCGGGTGATCACCTGGGGTACCCCGAAGATCTCCCGAGCGACTTCCGCGGCCATGATGTTGGTGTTATCGTAGCCCGTGACCGCGATGAAGACATCCGCCCGTTCGATGCCGGCCCGACGCAACACCTCGGCGTCGATCCCCATCCCCACCACCGTCTCCCCCGGGAAGTCCGGCCCCAGCGCCTCTAGGGCATCCCGTTCCCGATCGATGACGACGACCTCATGGCCATCCCGCGCGAACTGCCGGGCCAGGTAAGCGCCCAGCCGGCCACAACCCAGGATCACGATCCTCATGCGCTCGCTCCTGTATGCCATAAGAGGTTCGGGGCTGAGTGTCCTGCCCAGCCCTGGTGGCCCATACTTTCCGGCCCTGTTCCCATCGTGATGGATAGAGCCACGCCAGGGGATGGTGATCCCCATCGCGCTACAATTGCTCCACCGGCTCCACCAGCACGCCCTGCTTCTGGATCCAGGCGAGGCCTTCTTCAACCCGATCCGGGGGGCCCTCCAGATCGACCACCAGCCAGGCTTCGGTGGCCTCCACATGGGCGCGGCGGATGTTCACCATTAAGTTGAACCGCTGGATCAGCCGATAGAGCAGAGGTTCGTCGATGAGGGAAGGAGGATAGATCAGCTTCACCCGCCGCTGGATCGTCTGGCCCATGGTTGCCTCCTCCGGATCGGGGCAGATGGACATGCTCACTCGACGATCGGCGCCTTCGCGACAATCACTTCGCAAGTGGCCCGCCGCATCACTTCGTGCACGGTCCGGCCCAGGCCATCGCTGGACGCCCGCCGCTTCAGCCCAATGCCCATGATAATCTGGTCCGCCCCGACCTGGCGGGCCACGCTGAGGATGCCTTCCGGGGCTGACCGATGACGCACCAAGCGGATCTCCGGCTTCATCCCATGCTGCATGGCGATGAAGCGGGCCGTCTCCAGGGCCCGCTGTCCTCGGGCTTCCAGGTCCGGCAACGGCGTCTCCAGCGGCACCGTATAGGGAACCTCCAGGATGTGCACCAGGACCAGGCGGGCGTGCTGGCGCTCGCCCAGCCGACAGGCCAGCTCCACCGCTCGCTCCGAATAGATGCCCTCCACGATCGGCACCACGATGCAACGGGCGGCTTCCACCGAATAGACGGCGCGGGCCACCTCCATGGGCACCGGTCGGGGAACCCGAAGCATCCAGATCAGGGTGAGAATCAGCACAGTCAAGAAGAAAAGAGCCAGAAAAACACCCAACGGATGTCCGATCATCCGGTTTGCCTCGACGTTTCACTCAAGGTTTTATTCATCCATCATAGCCCTTGCCCCGTTGGGAAGCTGATATGTTTCATCCCATACGGGTCTTAGAGCATATCCTTGAATCAGAGCGATACGAGGGCCGAAAGCCCCCGCCGCCCCCGAGCGCTTTTCCCCCTCCCCACAGCCCT
>NZ_JANWXB010000010.1 GCF_025055495.1 Thermoflexus sp.
CACCGCCCCCGAAAACCCCCGAATTAAAAGTGGACAAAACAGTAGTAGGGCACTTTTAGTGCCCGTCTGAAGCGCCCTACTACGAACGAAAAGCTCCGATCTGGAGGTGAAGATGGCGTCCGCACGCTGGATTCGTCTACAGGAAGAGATGGCGCGGGAAGAGGTCGAGCTCGTGGCGCTGGTCCCCGGCGCCAACCTGTTCTATCTGACCGGCCTTTCGTTCCACCGGATGGAGCGGCCCATCGTCGCCCTGTTCCCCCGCGCGGGCGATCCCGCCCTCATCCTCCCCGCCTTCGAAGTCGAGAAGGCGCGGGCGGCCGGCCTCCCCTGGCGCCTCTTCCCCTACACGGACGAGGAGGGGCCGGCCCCGGCGTTCGGGCGCGCGGCGGAAGCCCTGGGCCGCCCCGAGGGGCCGATCGCCGTGGAGACCCTGACGATGCGGGTGATGGAGTGGTCGTTGCTCTCCCGCGCCTTCGGGGCGCCGGAGCCCGCCGCGGCCGAGCCGCTGCTCGCGCGGCTGCGAGCGGTGAAGGGGCCCGACGAGATCGCCGCGATGCGGCGGGCGGTCGCCGTCGCCGAGGCCGCGCTGCGAATGTGGCTCCCGGAGGTCCGGATCAGGATGACGGAGCGGGAGGCGGCCCGGCGGCTGATCCAGGCGTGCTTCGCCGCCGGGGCCGACGCCCTGGCCTTTGAGCCCATCGTGGTGGCCGGGCCGTCCGCCGCCCTGCCCCACGCCACCCCCTCCGACCGCCCGCTGGGCCCGGGGGAGCTGGTGATCGTCGACTTTGGCGTGGTCGTCGACGGCTACGTCTCCGACCTCACCCGCACCTTCGCCCTGGGGGAGCCGGACCCGGAGCTGCGCCGCGTCTACGAGGTGGTCCGGGAGGCCAACGCGGCGGGCCGGGCGGCGGTGCGGCCCGGGATCCCGGCGGAGGCGGTGGATCGGGCCGCCCGCGCGGTGATCGAGGCGGCCGGCTACGGCCCCAACTTCCTCCACCGCACCGGCCACGGGCTGGGGCTGGAGGTCCACGAGCCGCCCTACATCGTGGCCGGGAACACAGCTCCCCTGCAGCCGGGGATGACCTTCACCGTGGAGCCGGGGATCTACCTGCCCGGGAAAGGGGGCGTGCGCATCGAGGACGATGTGATGGTGACGGAAACCGGCGGGGAATCCCTCACCACGTTCCCGCGGGAGCTGATGTCGATTGGGGGATCGGATGAATAGCCTCGACCGGTCTGCCGCTAACGGATGAGGGCCACATCGGCCGGATGCCGTCCGCCCTGAGGCTTTCGGCGGGTCTTCCCCTCGCATGGGCCTCCGAATATTTCTCCTCTGAGGCCTTTGTGAGCTAGGAAGCCGCAGCGTCCCCTGAGCCGGCTATAGCGTCTCCGAGTGCCCTGCGAGCTGCCGAAGGCGCCGGAAGGTGTCTCGCCACTGGATCTCGGAGAGCCCCAGCTTCCGGCGCAGCGCCTCCGGATCCATTCCCTGGAGGAAATCCCGCAGCGCGCACGTCCATCGGAGCGTCTCGAAGGAGAGGTGATCCATCCCGGCCCGGCGGGCCACATCGTCCAGCACATATTCTAAGTTGCGCGGCGTCCAGGGGAAAACCCGGCTCTCGATCCGATACTGGCGGAGGTATTCCCGGAACAGGTCGGGCCACTCCGAGGGGAGCGGCAGCTTGCGCTCCTTATGCCGGTAGCGGGGGTGGGCGTAACGGATCCACACCGCGGGCTCGTGGAGTTCGAAATGATCCAGGCGGAGGGCGGCCACTTCGCTCTTCTTCAGGCCGGTGTGCAGCAGCAACGTGAGCAGCGTCAGGGGCCGGGCGTCCCCTTCCCGTCGGAACCCCGCCGCGGCCTCCAGGGCCGCCTGGATTTGCTCGGGCGTCAGAACTTCCGGGAGGGGCTCGACGGCCTCAGGGTAAACCAGCTCCGCCGCCGGGTTGTGGGGCAGCGCCTGGAGATCCTCGTGCAGCCACCGGAAGAACGCCTTCACCGAAGTGATGCGCCGGCGGAGGGATTTGGTCGAGCACGGGACGCCGCGACGGCGGCGCAGCCAGTCGACGAAATCCTGGAGATCCTTCAGGCCGATGGCGCCGATCGGCCGCTCCTCCCCCAGGCACTGGCCCAGAAGGCGGAGGTCGTGGATGAAGAAGTAGACGGTGTGCCGGGAGTAGTCACCCCCCTTCAGGTGGCTCTCGAAGGCCTCCCGCGCCTGGGCGAGGGGGGTCTCCGGCGTCAGCGCCGGTTTGGCCAACGCGTCGAACAAGCTGAGCTGATGCCCCATCATTGAATACAGTGAGGGAAGGTCTGAGTCGGATCAGTGAGCGCTGGGATCTGCTTTCTGCTCATGGCCGCTGAGGCCGCTATTCAGTAAACCCCCAGAATCGCTACGTCGGCAAATTCTCGGCGATCGCCTGCGGGGCGACCCCAGCCTTTGCAGGGAGCCACGGGAGCGGAACGCATGGCGCTTGGCGATGAACGGCGCGGCAGAGCCCAGAAGGGTGAAGATCGGCGCAGCGCCGAGGTAGAATGAATACGGATACCCGTTGGGGGGCGAAGTCCCCGCAACGCCTTCCCGGGCGGACGACTATCTTCGCCTCAACCCACGCCGAGGGGATCATCCATGGCGAACGCGATCGTATGGGGCGCCTCCGGCGGCATCGGCCGGGCCATCGTGGAAGCGTTGACGACGGCGGGCCACGTTGTCGTGGCCGTCTCCCGTCGTCCCGATGAGCTGAGCACCCTGACCCCCTACACCGTTTATGGGGATGTGACCCGCCCCGAAAGCGTAGCCGAGGCGGTTCGGCTGGCCCAGCCGCACGCCCCGTTCGAGGCCTTCTTCTACGCGGCCGGCGATATCGCGTCCGTTCGGGCGGCGGACATGTCCCTCGAGGATTGGCGCCGCATCCTGGACGCTAACCTCACCGGTGCTTTCCTATGCATCCAGGCGACCCTGCCTTACCTGGCAGCGAATGCGCATCTGTTCTTCCTGGGCGCCATCCACGAGCGCCTGCGGCTCCCCGGCCTGGGGGCCTACGCGGCCGCCAAGGCGGGCCTGGAGGCTTTCGCCGACGCCCTGCGGAAGGAGATCCGCCGCCCCGTCACAGTGGTGCGACCTGGTGCAGTGGCTACCCCTCTGTGGAACAAGGTGCCGTTCCGCCTGCCGCCGAACGCCCGCTCGCCCCAGGAGATCGCCGAGGCGATCCTCCAGGCTTGGGCGGAGGGCCGCGACGGGAACCTGGATCTGTGATCCGACCAGCCGATGTTGCGCTGACGTCTCCAGATGGCGCCGATCGGCCGCTCCTCCCCCAGGCACTGGCCCAGAAGGCGGAGGTCGTGGGTGAAGAAATAAGCCGTATGCCGGGAGCAATCGCCCCCCTTCCGGTAAGCCTCAAAAGCCCGTCGGGCCTGAGCGAGCGGCGTCTCCGGCGTCAGAGCAGGTTTCGGCAACGAATCGAACAGGCTGAGCTGGTGCGCCATCGGAGGCTGAGGCTTTCCGCTCCTGAAGAGCAAGGCGGATGGATCAGGTTCCCGAGCCGAGTTTGGGAGGGCCGTCCGGAGTCGTCTCCCAGCCCTCGGGGATTATCCGACGAATCCGCCCGGTTGCACATTTTAGCAGATCCCGGATCCCGGTTTCATTTTTGCGAAAGCGGATGAGCCTTCTCCCGTTGAGCTGCGATCCATGAGGCCAGCCCACTGATCAGAAGGGCCAGCGCCACGAGGCCCAGGGAGATGGCCGGTGGGATCCTCACCAGATCCGACAGGAGCATCTTGACGCCGATGTAGATCAGGATCACCGAGAGCCCGAAATGGAGGTAGCGGAGCCGCTGGATCAGCCCGGCCAGCACAAAGTAAAGGGCCCGCAGGCCCAGGATGGCGAAGATGTTCGAGGTGTAAGCGATGAACAGCTCCGGGGTGATCGCCAGCACGGCTGGCACCGAGTCCACCGCGAACATCACATCGGTGCTTTCCACCACCAGCAGGGTCAGCAACAGCGGCGTCGCCATCCAGAACCTGCCCTCGCGCACCAGGAAGCGCTGGCCGTGATAGGTGGGGGTAAGGGGCAGGAAACGACGGGCGAGGCGGAGGACCGGGTTGCGCTCTGGTTGCACCTTCTCCTCGCTACGCCGAGCCAGGCGGATTCCGGTGTAGATCAATAAGGCGCCGAAGGCGTAAATCGTCCAATGGAATATCCTGAGCAGCTGGACACCGGCGAAGATAAAGATGGCCCGCATGAGCACTGCGCCTAGGATCCCCCAGAACAGCACGCGATGCTGATAGGCAGGGGGGACGGCGAAGTAGGAGAAGATCACGGCGAAGACCAGGATGTTATCGGCGCTGAGGGATTTCTCCACCAGATAGGCGGTGAGGAAGTGGAAGGCCAGCTCGCGTCCCCAGGCCAGCAGGATCAAGAGGTTGAAGGCGAGGGCGGCTGCGATCCATACCCCGCTCCAGATGAGGGCCTCTTTCATCTTCACCTCGTGAGCGTTCCGGTGGAACACCCCGAGGTCCAGGGCCAGCATGACCGCTACGATGACATGGAAGAGGATCCAGGCCCATAATGGGAATTCCATCTCTTCGCGCTCCAGACGTGGATCTCCCCCTAAAGATGGGGGGCTGGCGGGCCACCAAGGGCGGCCCGCCAGCCCCCCCACACGTCTTTCTCCTTTCTCCTCTCGCTCCTTAGGGAAGATCAGGCCGGCATCCCACCGAACCAGCCCCGGCGCTCCAGCCACTTCACCAGCTCCAGGACGGGCGAGATCGTGGCGGAAGCGAGCAGGACGATCACCCAGTCGATGAGGGGCAGGCTGTAGACGCCGAACATGTTCCTCAGGAAGGGAACGTAGATGATCATCGACAGCATGAAGAGCTCCCACAGAACCGCCAGGTTCAACCAGCGGTTCGCAAAGGGATGCTGCCACACGTGATGGCGATCGGATCGGAAGTTATACGCTTTGAAGAACTGGATGAGCACCAGCGACACGAAGGCCATCGTCATGCTCTCCTGCAGGCTGCGGCCGGAGGAGAGGGCCCAGGCGAACAGCGACAGGTTCACCACCGCCGACCAGATCCCACCGGCCAGCATCAAGGCCACCAGGGGCCGGGTGAAGATCCCGATTCGAGGGTTGCGGGGCGGGCGGCGCATCAGGTCGGGCTCCGGAGGATCCGCGGACAGGGCCAGGGCGGGCAGGCCGTCGGTGGCCAGGTTCACATACAGGATCTGGGCGGCGCTCAATGGAGGGGGCAGACCGATGAAGGAAGCAGTCGCCAGCAAAAGGATCTCCCCCACATTGGAGGAGAGAAGATAGGACAGGTATTTCTTGATGTTGTTGAAAATGGTTCGACCTTCCTCCACCGCCGCCACAATCGAGGCGAAGTTGTCGTCCAGCAGGATCATGGCGGCCGCCTCTTTGGAGACATCGGTCCCCGTGATCCCCATCGCCACCCCGATATCAGCCTTCTTCAAGGCCGGGGCGTCGTTGATCCCATCCCCGGTCATCGCGACGATGTGCCCCTGTTTCTGAAGGGCCGTGACGATCCGGTATTTGTGAATGGGGGAGACCCGGGCGTAAACCTCGATTTCTTGAACCTGGCGCTCGAAATCTTCATCGCTCGTTGCGTCCAGTTGGGATCCGGTGATCACCCGTCCGCTTCGCAGCAGATCCAGCTCTTTGGCGACCGCGCGGGCGGTGGCGGGGTGATCCCCGGTGATCATGATCACCCGAATGCCAGCCTCCCGACAGACCTGGATGGCCGACTTCGCCTCCGGCCGGGGCGGATCGATCATCCCTACCAGGCCCAGGAAGGTCATATCCTCTTCGCCGTCTTCGATGCGGGAGTCCATCCGATCCGCCACGGCGAGCACCCGCAGGCCCTGGGCGGCCATCTCGTTCGCCTGCTCCAGGATCCGCTCGCGATCCGTCGGGGTCAGGGGGACATCCCCATCCTCCGTGAGCTGGCGGGAACAGCATTCCAGCACCATCTCCGGGGCGCCCTTGCAGGCCGCGAAAACCCCTTCGGGCCCCCGATGCACCGTGGTCATCCGCTTGCGCTCGGAGGTGAAGGGGATCTCGTGAATTCGCGGATACCGGGCCTCCAGCTCCTCCTGGCGCAAGCCTGCCTTGGCGGCGGCCACCACCAGGGCGATCTCTGTCGGATCCCCCTGGGCCCGCCAGGTTCCATCGGCTTGGCGAAGCAGCCGGGCGTCCGAGGCCAGGGCGGCGGCCCGCAGCAGCCGTTGCAGATCGGGCGAGGGGGTGGCCGGCTGGCCATCCTGCCGGAATTCCCCCACCGGCTCATAGCCGGTCCCTGTCACCTCCCAGCGTTGCCCGCAGAGGAAGATCTGGCGGACGGTCATCTCGTTCCGGGTAAGGGTGCCGGTCTTGTCCGTGCAGATGACGTTGGTGCTCCCGAGGGTCTCCACCGCCGCCAGCCGGCGCACCAGGGCGTTGCGCCGGACCATCCGCTGCACCCCCATGGCCAGGGAGATGGTGACGACGGCGGGCAGGGCCTCCGGGACCACAGCGACGGCCAGGGCGAGGCCGAAGATCAGCATCTCCAGCCACGGCTGCCCTCGCAGCAGACCCAGGGCGACGATGATGGCCACCACCACCAGGGCGGCGCGCGCCAGCATCTTGCCTGTCCGATCCAGATTCTCCTGAAGGGGGGTCTTCTCCTGCTCGATGGATTGCAGCATCCGGGCGATGGCGCCGAACTCGGTGCGCATCCCGGTGGCCACCACCAGGCCCTTGCCCCGCCCATAGGTCACAATCGTTCCGGCATAGGCCATGTTTTTGCGGTCCCCCACCGGGATCTGGGGGTTGGGGATAGGCTCCGTCTGCTTTTCCACCGGGACGGACTCGCCGGTGAGGACGGATTCATCGATCTGCAGGTTGATCGCTTCGATCAGCCGGAGATCCGCGGGCACGCGATCCCCCGCGTGAAGCACCACGATATCTCCCGGCACCAGCTGCTCCGCCGGGATCCGCTCCTCCTGTCCGTCCCGGATCACCGTCGCCATGGGAGCGGCCATGCGGCGGAGCGCCTCCAGGGCCCGTTCCGCCCGATACTCCTGAATGAACCCCAGGGAGACCGCCAGGCCGACGATGATCAGGATGACGATGGCTTCCGTTCCATGCCCCAGGAAGATCGACAGAACCGTCGCCACCAGCAGGATCAGCACCAGGACGTTCTTGAACTGGGCGAGGAGGATGGACCATGGGGATATGCGGCGCGCGGCTTCCAGTTGGTTAGGACCATATTCGCGAAGCCGGCGAGCAGCCTCCGTCGGATGAAGCCCGTCCGGCCTGGACTTCAGCTGCTCCAGGCAGGCTTCGACAGGAAGCGTGTGCCAGAGGGTCTCCGGATCTACAGCGCCGGTGGTTGGAGTGCTCATCCCGTGTCCTCTTCCGCTCCAGGGTTTGTCAAGCAGTGCTCTGTCCGTTTTTCATTGGGGGGATGGGGGCGGTGCGGGGGGCCTTTGACCCCCACACCGCCCTGAAAAGATCTTTTCTCCCCTCTTCTCCTCATGGCCCTCTGGTCCGTGGGGAGGGAGGAGAAAAGGGAGGATCTTCTGGGGCGGGGGCGCCCCCGCCC
>NZ_JANWXB010000033.1 GCF_025055495.1 Thermoflexus sp.
CCATTCCGATCCCTATTGTGCCGCTTCCTCGCCCGGCGGATCTCCCTGAGGTCTATCACTGGCTGGCCTCTCAACCCGGCAAGTTCGCCGTGCTGGAGCTGCCGGTGTTCCTGCCCCTGGACGCCGACGAGACCATAAGGATGTATGGCGCCCTGGTTCATCGGAAACCACTGGTCATCGCCTACAGCGGCTACATCCCTCCGGATATCCGGGAAATCCGGGAACGTCTGCTGGCCTTTCCTCAGCCCGGCGCGCTGGCGGAGATCGTGCGGCTCAGCGAGCAAGGGGTGCGCTACGTGTTAGTGGACCGCTCGCAGGTTCAGCAGTTTTACATTCGGGGTTTATGTGAAGTCTCCCGGAATCCCCATTTCCGTTACGCGGTTTATATGGATCCCTATGACGTGTTCGAAGTGCTTCCGAATCCGGAACCCTTTTTATCTCCGATGCGCCCCCTCAAGGCGAGGTTTGGAGATGTGGCTATCCTTCGTGGATATGGCGTTCGCTGGCTTTCGCCAGGCCGACTAGAGGTTGGGCTGGTCTGGGAGGCGGGCCCGCAACCTCATGGAAGCTATTCGATTACGGTGCAGGCGTTCGATGAGCAAGGGGAAAAGCGCGCCCAACGGGATGGAGCCCCCCAAAACAATGGCTATCCGTTTCACTGCTGGCAGCCGGGGGAGCAAATTCTGGATCTGCGGGTGCTGGAAGGATCTGAGGAGGAGCTTTCCCGGATTGCCGAGCTGAGGATTGCCATTTACGAGTGGCCGTCTTTAGTGCGGCTGAACGTCGAGAGCGCCTACCCAGTGGTTGACCGGATGTTGCGGCTGCCTCTTCGGTGAGCCGGGCGCCTGTGCAGTCGGGTAGTTGGAGCGAGGGGTCACCGGATTTTCTCCAAAAACCGGCAACATCGCGCGAGGAGTGCTTGTTGTTCATTTGGAGGGCTCGATGGGGTGGTGGATCGCGCTCCTGTTGATTCTCATGTTTGGCTTCGCCATCCGGATGGCTGGGCTTTTGGCCGTTCGGCACAACTACGACCACGCCTTTCCCATCGCCCAGGCGGCCCTTCTGCTGGACCGCTGGGAGTGGCCGCTGGAGGGGCAACGGACGACCGTCGGCCTGCCTGCTTCGCCGCTGACGTCGTGGGCGCTGGCCCCTGCAGTAGGGCTCTTTCGCCACCCCTGGGCGATCCACGGCGTTGCGGCGATGCTGGACGTGCTGGCGCTAGCCCTCCTGGCCCGTCTGCTGCGCACCCGGTTCGAGGGGACGATTGTTACATCTGTAGTCTTGCTGGCGGCGGCTTCCCCTTGGCGGCTGTATTTTGGGCGCGGCACTTGGCTGCCGGCCTGGTTTCCAGTTGTGGTCACTGGCTGGCTGGCCCTTCTGTGGCCTTGCCTGACGAACGGCCGGCGACTGTCCGATCGCCGCGCTCTGATAGGGTGGGCACTGGCCGCTATCAGCGTCCAGATCCACCCGGTGGGCTGCTGCTGATCCCCTGGGCGCTCACGCTCTGGCTGTGCGGCTGCTCGCGGCGGGCCTGGGGCTTTGGCCTTCTAGGCTTTGTGCTGTGGCTCCTACCAACGCTCCCTGGGCTCTGGGGCCAAAGAGGCGGCATCCTGAGCCTGCGCGGGCCGGAGGGCTTGTGGCCTGACACGCCAGTCGCCTTTGCCCACGCCCTTCGAATGATCTCCGGCCGTCACTTCGCCGAGGTCTGGGCCGCTCCTGTTCCCGAGTTCCTCGTGTTTGGGGCGAACGCCGGCGCGACGGCCCTCGAGCTGCTCATCGCCTTAGGCGCGTTCCGCGCCCTCGCGGCGGCGATCGTCTGGCGGCGGCCGGAGCGCTTGCTGCCGCTATT
>NZ_JANWXB010000369.1 GCF_025055495.1 Thermoflexus sp.
TTTTTTTTTGGGGGTTGAGTGGCCCGGCCCGCTTCCCTTAAAAAATTTTTTGGGGTGGGGGCAAACGGGCCTCTGGCCCCCCCCCCCCCACCCCAACTCCCCCAAACATCCATCGTCCATCGGGCCGCAAGGAGGGAAGAAATTTTCAGGGGGCGCCGCCCCCGACGGCGCCTCCAGTTCCATGAACGCCAAGGAGGTCCGGCCAGGTCGCCATTGGCCTCTTACATCTGAGGCACCCGCTCCACCAGCGGGAGCGCTTCGGCCGACTGACGCTGGAAGATCAAACCCTGCTCCCCCACATCGACCACGATCACGTTCCCGGCCTGGAACTCGCCCCGGAGCAGCCGAACCGCGAGGGGGCTCTCGACCTGCTTCTGAAGGACCCGCTTGAGGGGACGCGCGCCGAAAGCTGGATCGTAGCCCTCCTCCGCCAGCCAGCGGCGAGCGGTATCGGTGAGGATCACATGCAGGCCATGTTCCGCCAGACGGGCCTGGATCTGACGCATCTGGATGTCGACGATCTGCATCACGTGCTCCAGCGTCAGTCGGTTAAAGACCACGATCTCATCGATCCGGTTCAGGAACTCCGGCCGGAAGGTCTCGCGGAGGGCCCGCTCGATCCGCTGCCGCTCCTCCAGCCGCTCGCGCTCCGAGGCCGCCTGGACGAAGCCGATGGTCCCGCTACGGCGGAAGTGCTCGGTGCCCACGTTGGAAGTCATGATGATGATGGTGTTGCGGAAGTTGACGATGTGGCCCTGCCCATCGGTGAGGCGGCCGTCGTCCAGGATCTGAAGCAGGGCGTTCCACACGTCCGGATGGGCTTTCTCGATCTCATCGAAGAGGATCACCCGGTAAGGCCGGCGACGCACCGCCTCCGTGAGCTGTCCTCCTTCCTCATAGCCCACATAACCCGGCGGCGCTCCAAACAGACGGGAGACCGTGTGGTATTCCCGGTATTCGCTCATATCCAGCCGGACCAGCGCATCCTCATCGCCGAAGAGATACTCCGCCAGCGCCCGAGCCAGCTCGGTCTTTCCAACGCCGGTGGGCCCGAGGAACAGGAAGGAGCCGATCGGCCGCCGCGGATCCTTCAGGCCAGCCCGGGCCCGCCGGATGGCGTCCGCCACCACCGCGATCGCCTCGTCCTGGCCAACCACCCGCTCCCGCAACCGCTCCTCCATATGGAGGAGTTTCTCCGCCTCCGTCTCCATTACCTGGGCCACCGGGATGCCCGTCCACGCCGCCACCACCTGAGCGACGTCCTCTTCGGAAACCACCTCGTCCAGGTTGCGCTCCCGCTGCCACTGGGTCCGGCGGGCCTCGAATTCCTTCTGAAGGCGAAGACGGCGCATGCGGATCTGGGCGGCCCGCTCATAATCCCGGTTCAACCCGGCGTGCTCCTCTTCCTGCGACAGCCGTTCGATTTCCGTCTTGAGGGCCTTGAGCTCCGGCGGAAGGGTGTTCAGGGCCACCCGCAGCCGGGCCGCCGCCTCATCGATCAGATCGATGGCCTTATCCGGGAGCCGGCGGTCGGTGATGTAGCGGTGGGAGAGGCGCACTGCGGCGACAATCGCCTCGTCGCTGATGCGGACCTGATGATGGGCCTCATAGCGCTCCCGCAGGCCCTGAAGCATCTGGATCGCGGACTCCACGGACGGCTCCTCCACGAAGATCGGCGCGAACCGCCGCTCCAGAGCGGGATCCTTTTCGATATACTTGCGGTATTCGTCCAGGGTGGTCGCGCCGATGCAACGCAGCTCCCCTCGGGCCAGAGCCGGCTTCAGCATCGAGGCGGCATCCAGGGCCCCCGAGGCCGCCCCCGCACCCACCACGGTGTGGATCTCATCGATGAACAGGATGACCTCCCCCTCCGCGCGCTGGACCTCCTCGATGACCGCTTTCAACCGCTCTTCGAACTCGCCTCGGAACCGCGCCCCGGCCACCATCGCCGCCAGATCCAGCTGCACGATCCGCCGGCCCATCAGCAGCTCCGGGACATCGTTGGCGACGATGCGTTGGGCCAGCCCCTCGACGATGGCGGTCTTGCCTACCCCCGCCTCGCCGATCAGCACCGGATTGTTCTTCGTCCGTCGGCACAGCACCTGGATCACCCGCAGGATCTCCGCCTCCCGGTTGATCACCGGGTCCAGCTTTCCCTGTCGGGCCAGGCGGGTGAGATCCCGGCCATAGCGATCCAGCATCCGGTAACGCCCCTCGGCCCCCGGATCCGTCACCCGAGCTCCGCCCCGCAGATCCTTGATCGCCTCATAGATGCGATCCCGAGTCACCCCCGCATCCATCAGAATACGGGCCGCAGGGGTGTTGCGTTCCGTGGCGATCGCCAGGAAGAGATGCTCGGTGGAGATATAATCATCCCCCAGCCGCCGCGCCTCCTCATTGGCCAGATCCAGGATGCGCTTCACCCGAGGAGTGATGAATACCTGGCCAGCGCCGCCAAAGCCGTAGATGGAAGCCCGCGGGCTGGCCCGGAGCACCTCATCCAGCCGGCCCCGCATCCAGTCCACGCTGATGCCCATTCGCTGGAGCAATTGGGGCACTACTCCATCCGGCTGTTCCAGGAGGGCCAGGAGGAGATGCTCGGTATCCACCTGATTGTGGCCATAGCGTTGCAGGATCTCATAGGCCCTCGCCGCTGCGTCTTGGGCCCGTTCCGTGAAATGATCGAAGCGCATCATCGTTGAGAGCCTTCCTCAAGAAGGAGAATTTAGGAGGTTGGATCATCTCAATTCTCTGCGGCGCCTCCTGCGGGCGCCGGAACCGGGCTGCCGGAAGCCAATTCCGATTGGGCAGTCCAACCTCATTATAAAGGATCCAAGTCAGGCGACCAAACCCGGAATCATCCTCTTAACGCAACTGGCCGACTGGGCATCCTGGCCGCAAGGGAAAAGACGCCGTGGGCAACGTGGTTTCATCCATACGATTCGGAGCGATTACCGCATCATCCGCTCGCATCCCCACCTATGAAAGTTATGAAAGTAAGGGAGCGAATCGCTTGCATCTCCTGGCATTCGTCGCCATGATGGAGGAAGCTGACCTTACGCGGCAGGGCTCCTTCCCTAAGGAAGGCAGCAGGGCATCCGGCAATCCTACGACAAGAGGAGAGAAATTCGCTATGCGGGGGCTGGAACTGCTGATCGGTATCCTGTTGATCGGACTGGGTTTGCTCTTATTCCTCCTGGCTCGCCCAGAATGGACAGGGGTTTTGAAGACCCGATGGGGAAAGGCCCTGCCCGCCCTTCCCAACCGGCGGGGATGGCAGGCGATGCTTGCCGGTTTCAGTTTCCTGGTGATGAGCGTAGGCTATGGACTCATTCTTTACCCCTATTTTGTGGGCTTGTCGTCTCTTCAGCCCTCGCCGACTCCGCCTGCCATCGCGCAGGCTCCTACCCCCTCCCCCACCGCGCTTCCCTCCCCATCACCAACCCCTCCGCGCTCCCCGGAGCCATCGCCTCCACCCCCCACGCCAACAGCGCTGCCCTCTCCGATCCCCCCCTCGCCCACACCCTCAGCGCTGGCCTGCGAGCCGGGAGTGCTGCGGGTGATTGAACAGGCAAATATGGCTCAGGAAGCTTACATCCTGGGCCGAGGGACGCTGGAACAGCTCACCGCCGCCTGGGGAGACGCCGCCCCGGAGGCCCGGCGACAGGGCGATCGCCTGCGGCAGGCCGCCCAGGCGCTCCGAGCAACCATCCAGGAGATCCAGTGGGAGATCCGCTCGTGCGCCCCGGTCTCCCAGCCCGGCCTCAATCTCATCGAGGTGCGGACGGAGGAGACCTGGATCTATCGAGCGAGCCTGGTCTGTCCCCCCGGTCAGAGCGTGACCGTCGACCGCGTGGTCACCTATCCGAGGGAGATCTACCGGCTGGCCGCCCAGGAGGGCCGGTGGCGCATCCTCCAATGGTCCCCTGGTGAGGGAACGCTTCGAGAGGATTGGCGCTGTCCATAAGAACCCGATGAACGCAACGGGTAGAGGTTGGGGATGGGAGAGGGCTACCTTCGCGGGCTGGCCTGCGCCCGAGATCGGCTTTCCTCCCTCCCCCCTGCGCCGCCTCGTGACGTGGGGGGGAAGGAAGAAAAAAACGTTTCGGGCGGGGAGGCCGCCGGGGGCCGCCTCTCCGCCCCTATCGGAAAAAAAGGGCTTCCGGGCCAAGCTCTTACGAAATGGAGGAAATGGGCTGGGTATCTTCCGCGCCGGATCCATGCGGGGAGCGCGCGATGGCCAGCGAATCCAGGCCCTCCTGGATTCGCTCCCGCATTCCTCCTTTCACCGCCCGAACCGCCGCGCGGATCGCATTTTTCACAGCTTTCGCATCCGAGCGCCCATGCCCGATCACCACCACGCCGTTCACCCCCAGCAATGGCGCCCCTCCATATTCCCGATAATCCAGATGCCGGAAGATCCGCCAGAGGCTGGGCATCAGGCACAGCAGACCCGGTGCGGCCAGCAGCAGACCCGGCAACGCCAGCGCCAGTCCGAGCCGATCCAGCCCCCCATCGGTCAGTTGCCCTTTCAGGAAACGGGCCAGGAAAGATACCGTGCCCTCCAGATGTTTGATCACCACGTTCCCCGTGAAGCCGTCCGTTACCACCACCTCCGCAAGACCCCGCGACAGATCCTTTCCCTCCACGTTTCCAATAAAATTCAATCCGCTTTCCTGAAGCAGGCGGTAAGCCTCCTGGACCAGGATGGACCCCTTGCCGGGCTCCTCGCCGTTGGAAAGGATCCCCACCCGTGGGTTCGGCCAGCCCAGCACGCGCTCTGCATAAATGACACCCATCATGGCGAACTGCAACAGGTGCCATGGTTTGGGATCGGTGTTCGCACCGATGTCCAGGAGAAGACACGGCCGGTAGGCGGTGGGGTATACCGTGGCCAGCGCCGGGCGATCAATGCCCGGGATCCGGCCCAGGTGGAACAGGGCCGCCGCCATGACGGCCCCCGTGTTCCCCATGGAAACAAACGCCTCCGCTTCCCCGGAGCGCACTAAGCGCATCCCTACCACCATGGAGGAATCCCTCTTAGTTTTCACCGCGATGGTATGCTCATGCATCTCCACGACTTGAGAGGCATGGACGATGGAAAACGAAAGGCCTTTTGTGGAATGGCGGGCCAGTTCGGCGCGGATCCGTTCCTCCTGGCCGACCAGGATCACGTAAAGCTCCGGGATCTCCCGCAGTGCCCATAAAGCCCCTTCCACCGGGACCTGTGGGGCGTGATCTCCTCCCATCGCATCCAAGACCACTCGAACGGGCATTGGGATTGTGCCTCCTGTGGGTAACCTGGGAGGTCGTGTTTCCCTGCTGACCGACGAGGAATGAGGCATCAAGGGCCCCTCCCCCTTTTATCCCTCCTCCCCGAGGCCCTTTGGGCCTCGGGGAGGAGGGATCCATAAAAGCGGTGGGCTCCGATCGGGGCGCGTGGGTGCGCCCCTACTCCAGCAACCGTTCCACAGCGGTGTGCAGATCGATCTCCCGACGGAGCAACTGATCCACCAGGCCATCCAGGCGAGCGCGACCGACCTGATGCACCACGCGCGCCCACAGGCGCTCCCGGGCGAGGGCGGCCAGCTCCTCCGCGATCCGCCGCCGCCTTCGGGCCTCCCCTTCCCCGCTTTCCTCCAGATAGGCCCGGTGACGCTCGATGGCCTCCACTAGCTCCGGGATCCCCCTGCCAGAAGTGGCTACGGTCTGGAGGATCGGTGGCATCCACCCTTCCCGGGACGGCTCCACCCGCTGAATGGTCATCGCCCGCCCATGGTGACGGACCACCGCGGGCTGGCCCAGGGAAAGCATAGACCGGAGGATGTGCAGGGTGGCCGCTGCTCCCTCCCGGTCCGCCTTGTTCACCACCAGGATGTCCGCGATCTCCAGGATCCCCGCCTTGATGGCCTGGATGTCATCCCCGAGCCCTGGAGCCTGGACCACAATCACGGTGTCCGCGGCCTGGGCGATATCGACCTCGACCTGCCCGGCCCCTACCGTCTCCACCATGATCCGCTGGAAGCCGACGGCGTCCAGCGCCCGGATGATCTCGCGGGTGGCGCGGGCCAGACCGCCCAGGCTACCTCGCGTGGCCATGCTGCGGATAAACACCCCGGGATCCCCGGCCACATCCTGCATCCGGATGCGATCCCCCAGCAGCGCCCCGCCCGTGAAAGGGCTGCTGGGATCGACCGCCACGATTCCCACCGTCTCCCCACGCTCCCGGTAAGCGCGCGCCAGGGCGTTCACCAACGTGCTCTTCCCGGAGCCCGGGGGGCCCGTGATCCCGATCACGTGGGCATTTCCAGTGTATGGAAAAAGGCGGGCGCTGAGTTGAGCTGCGGCTTCACCGCCTTCCTCGAGCAGGGAGAGCAATCGCGCGAGCGCCCGGCGGTCTCCCGCCCGGGCGCCTTCAAAGAGAGCGCCGGGATCTTGCATCAAAAGCGTTCCTCCGCCGAGAGAAGATCACATACACTCATGAGATCACCGTCTCCCCGACCGTTTTGAGATCCTCCGGTCGGACGCCGAAATGATCGCAGATGAATCGCACGATGGCCTCTGTGCTGGTTCCGGGCCCGAAAACTTCCCGGATGCCGGCGGCCTTCAGGGCGGGGACATCTTCCTCTGGGATGATCCCCCCGGCGATCACCAGCACATCGTCCAGCCCCCGTTTCCGGAGCTCCTCCACCACTCGGGGGAGCAACGTCATATGGGCTCCGGAAAGGATCGAGAGGCCCACCACATCCACATCCTCCTGCAACGCCGCCTCGGCGATCATCTCGGGGGTCTGCCGCAGGCCTGTATAGATCACCTCAAACCCTGCATCCCGCAGGGCGCGGGCGATCACCTTTGCGCCCCGATCGTGGCCATCCAGCCCTGGCTTCGCGATCAGCACCCGGATCTTCCGACCCATAGTGAACCTCGCCGGATAGGGTCGATCAAGCATTCGCTTTTATTTTAACACTGGCCAGCCCTCCTCTGTGACGAGGCATTCCGAGATCGATCCGTCCCCAGCATCCCAGGTCCAGCTCCGCGCGTTTCGATCAGACCCTGGCGCACCGTGTCCTGCGAAACCGTGAAAAGACCCCCCGTCCCCACATTCCAGTTCGAAGGATTTTCAAGCGGCTTTAACCTCCTCTTGACAATTTCCTTCAATCCGAGTAAAATATTGATGTAAACGATTTCTCACCAATACTCAAGGTAATGAGGACATTTTTTAGCATATTATCGGCCATAAAAGTCAATATATTTTCGATATTGAGCATGCAAACTACTATTTTTACATAAATTTTCGTGATGAAAAAAATAACTTTGAAAGCGATTGCGGAACGTGCGGGGGTTTCCGTGGCCACGGTTTCCCGGGCGTTGAACGGGCGCGGGCAAGTGGATAAGGCAACGCGGGAACAGATCCTGCGGATCGCCGAGGAATTGGGATACGCCCCGGACATGGCCGCCCGCAGCTTGGTGCTACGC
>NZ_JANWXB010000077.1 GCF_025055495.1 Thermoflexus sp.
TCCCCCTCGACCTGATGGCTGGCGGTCGCGGTTCCCCAAAGGAAGCCCGGAGGGAACTGGAAGGCGAATTCCACCATGGGCGGCTCCCGGTTTGTGATGAGGGTTACGCGGTGGAGGACGCAATACATCGGGCGGCACGGCCTCGCCTCTTGTCTCCTTCTGTTCCTGCTCTCTGAGGCTCGAAGGGCCAAAGGACGGTAGTTACGATCTGCCCCAGTTGACCCAGGCCAGCCAGGCAGCCAGGAGGGCGGCGCCGATCGAGGTGGTGGGGATCAGGATCTCGCCCCCTGGGGGAAGCGGCCCCCTGGCGGCGAAGGCCACCAGCATCGCCGTGGCCACCGTCCATCCCGCAGCTGAGCCGATCAGCCCGGCGAGGAAAACGCGAATCCATCGCAGGCGGGAAGGGGGAATCATGGACTCCTCCGGGATCCTTGGTGAGCTTCGATTCTGGTTCAGCTGCGCCATAGGCAACTTCCGAAGCTCTTCTGAAGTTGTCCATGGCAGAAGTTGCCTCAGAGCGCAATCAGCGCAGCAATTACGCTGTTGGTTTCCCGAGGGGAAGGCTTCGGAGCGAAGCCGGGGCGCTGAAAGTGCCCGGCTCCTTCCCTCGAATTTCTACCACCCCCATACAGACCTTACGACGCGCATTTTGCTCCCTTTTCGATGGTCCGGCAAGCTGGCAGGTGGCCCGAGGGAGCATCTCCATTCCCGGTGCATTATTACAGTATGACGCGAAGGAGGCAAGGATCCCGGCTCATGTTCAGAACCCATGTCGCTGGCTGGGCCCAGCAGGAGCAGGGTGTTTCGAACCCTCCTCCCCACGCCGCGAAGCAGCGTGGGGAGGAGGGTAAGGGGATGGATCGGGCCTCTTCCGGCCCCCGGAGGATTCGTTCCCTGGCCTGAATGAATGCTGGACATCCGCCGGGATCGTTTGGGGAGGGCTGGGCCGGGGGCCGAAGGCCCCCGGCCCAGCTCCTCAAAACCCCAAATCCAAGTGGATGGGGTGGCGGGGAGTTGCTTCAGGGCAGGATGACACCGAAGTAGGCATCCTCCGACCAGTTGCCGATGTTCCCCGCCCCGTCGATCGCCCGCACCCGCCAGCGATAGAACCGTCCGCAACTGGGGGAGAACGAGACGGAAGTGGCGGGAATGCTTTTCCAGCTCTGTTCCACGACCCAGTTGTTCAACGACTGCCGCTCGAGCACCACATCATACCCTTGAATCCCGCTCGGGTCGCTGACCGCATTCCAGCTCAACTGGGCCGGAGCACAGGGGATGTTCTGCTGGCCGCCCGGCGAGAGTTGCGAAGGCGCTGGCGGGGGATCCCGATCAATGACGGGCGTGGGAGTTGGTGTGTTGGGCGGCGGCAGCACGAAGATGGTGATCAGGTAATCCTGGCTCCCGCCGTCGCGGAAGATCACCCGCAGCGTGTAGGTGGTGGTCTGCGACGGGCAAACGATCCGGCGATCGTGGCCAACCACCCCCTCGCCGTTCAGGTATACGCCCGCGATGTGTTCCGCATCCCAGAACAGCGTGGCGCATTCGCCGGCGGTGATCTGTGTTCGGTCAGCGCGGAAACTCACCTGCGGCGCCGGAGTCGGCGTGAAGGTCGGGGTCGGGCGGGGAGCCCGCGTAGAAGTCGGCGTCCGGGTAGGGGCCGATGTAGGCGTCGGCCGCGGCGTAGGCGTGGTGCCGCGCGGCGGCGGCGGGGGCAGGGGCGTCGGGGTCGGGCCTGCAGGCGGCGGTCGTGGATCGTCCCTCGCTCCCACCGACATCGAGGCCGAGAACGCCTCGGACTGGCCCTCGGGGTAGTCGGGGCCAAAGGCGAAATGGAGGAAATAGTTCCGGCCGCCAACTGGTTGAAACCGGAAGAACCGCAGATCGCTCCCCCGCGGCGCTTTGGCAACGCCCTGGCCCTTGTCGTCTGAAATCCAGGCGTGAACGTTTCCCCTTAGGCCTGTGAGCCGGAGGACCACGCGGTAAGCCTCCGGGAACCCATCCGGGCAGCCATCTGCCGGGCAGACCGGGATGGGGATGCGGCCGAAGCGACGGGGACCGCCGACAAGATGGATGTCCCGCGGCAGCCCGTCGAGGAGCATGGCCTCGCCCTCGTCGCAGGCCAGGCCGACGTTATTGCGGTTAATGTCAAACTGATCCGGATTGTAGACGAGAGGGCAGTTGTCCCGGTCGTCGCCGGACGCGTCTCCGTCGTCGTCGGCGTCACAGGCATTGCCCAGCCCATCGCGATCGGTATCGGCCTGATCGGGGTTCGGGGTCTCGCGGCAGTTGTCGCAGACATCGCCGACTCCATCGCCGTCGGCATCTCGCTGGTCCGGGTTGGCGGCGAGCCGGCAGTTATCCCGGCCATCTTCGATCCCGTCGTTATCATCGTCCGGGTCGCATGCGTCCCCCAGGCGGTCGCCGTCGGTGTTGCGTTGATCCCGGTTGGGCACGACCCCACAGTTGTCGAAGGGGTCCCGTACCCCATCGTCGTCCTCGTCCTCGCAGACATCGCCGATCCCATCGCCGTCGGTATCTTGCTGGGCGGGGTTGGCGAAGGATGGACAGTTGTCGGCGCCATCTTCTACCCCGTCGTTGTCATCGTCCGGGTCGCAGGCGTCGCCCCGGCCATCCCGGTCGGTGTCTTCCTGCCGGGGATTGGCGACCGTGGGGCAGTTATCCCCGCTGTCCAGGATATAGTCGTTATCGTCGTCGCGATCGCCGGGATCTTCATCGCCGTCACAATCCCGATCGCCGCTGCCCAGTTCGACGGCGGCGAAGGCGTTGCGCACCTGGCAGACATCAAAGGCCGTGAAGCCGTATCGGCCCGAACCGGCCCATTCCGACGCGCGAGCCACGGTGGCGTTGCGGGCGTCCATGAACTGCGCGCCCTAGGGCAGGCGGGTCATGACGCTGTAATACAGGCGGCCCATCTTCTCCCGCCCAATGCCGGCGATGGTCCAGCCGTTGTGCGTCCCGCCCTCGGCGATCAGGAAGGCCGCCTTATTGGGGATGCCGCTGTTGATATGAACGCCGCCGTTGTCGTCCGCGGTCATCACGAACATGCTCATCCGGTCGGGGTCGCCGAACGCGGGGGGGTTGCTCAGGTCGCGGAACGCGGCGCCGCCGCCCACCCGTCCCTCGCCCATGGTCCAGTTCCCGTCCACCAGGCTGGCCATCACATCGGCGTAGCTCTCGTTCAGCGCGCCGGGCTGGTTGGCGTAGATCAGATCCGAGGTGTGATCAATGACGCCATGGGTAAATTCGTGAGCCAGCACATCCAGGCCGACCCAGCCGGTGCGGAATACGATGATGTCGCATAGCCAGGACCCCATCCACTGGGCGTTGGGCACATCAGCATTAATGAAGACCTCCAATTGTGCGGAATCACCGTCGTAGGAGTGACGGTTAAATCGATTGTGATAGAACGCATACACCTCCCGGGCGAACCACCAGACGGCCACCGCCTCGGGATGGGCGTGGTATTCCTCCTCAAGCCCGTCCTCATCTCCAATGCTTTCGACCAGGAAGCCAGGGATGAGGTAACAATCCCACGGCGCCTCGTTGCGGGCGTCGAACTCCTCGAAGTCATAGCCGTGCAGGGAGCCGCCGCCGGGTTGGATCAGTGAGTACTTGAACAGCACCTCGCCGGTTTGAGCGTCGACCAGCACCTGCCAGGGGGCATTCCCTCCAAGGGTGACCCGCCAGGCAAGGCGCGGGTCGGAGGGGACGTTGTTCAGCAAGCGAGGGTCGAAAATCACCAGGCGGGTCTCGCCCGCGACGCGCGCCTGGGGTGCCTCCACAGCAGCCCGCGCCACGTCCTCGGCCTGAGCGGCGGTGAGCGCTGGGGTGACGTCGAGGTCCACGTCGGTGAGGAGCTTGCCGACGGTGGCATAGACTCGGTCGCCTGTCAGGTGAACCGCGAGCTCGCTGGCGAAGATGGGGAGGCCCCGATAGGTCTGATAAAAGATCACGTCCTCGCCGTCGCCTTCGACGCCGCGCCGGACGGCGAGACCCAGATCCGGGTCGGTCAGTCCATAAAGGTCCTGGTAAGCCTCCAGGAACTTGCGCGCGCGCTCCACCGGATTCGCCCCATCCACCTGGATGCTGGCATGCACGAAGCGGGGGAAGCCATCCTGGAACTGGACATGAACCGGGCGCTGTGAGGCGGCTTCGAGCTGGCGCAGCGCGGCGACCTGGGGATCGGCCTGGCGCGGAGGCAGCAGGACGCCTGGAGGACCAGGGCTTGCGCCGGGCGATGCCGGAGGTGGGGTAGGAGCCTCCCTGCGAGCGAAGAGGGAGCATCCGACGAGAAGGAAACTCACAATGAGGAGCATCCAGGTCAGCAGTTTCATGTCAACCTCCTGGATTTCGGTCACTCACAAGGCGGCTGGACAGATCCCTGTGTGGAGCAAGTCCTTTTCCTCCTTTCTACCCATGGCTCTTCAGACCACGGGGGGTGGGGCGTCGCGACCTGACGTCCTTGACTTTTGGGGCAGGTTGGATCACCTCTGACGATCCCGCCTACCTCAAACCGGAGAAGGGGATTGGTTTCATCTCCTCGATTCCGTCATTGACGGATATGGCTAACCCGCTTCGGGGTCGGAGGGGCAGGATGTGGGGCCGCTGCCGGGGCGAGCCCCGCTATCAGACCCTTTACAAATGGTGCCCCGGCAGAGATGATGGCGAGGAAGTCTCGCGGGTTATGGATGGAATGGGCCGACGACGTCGGGAAGGGTTGGCGTTGATGGGGGTCCGATCCGTCTGCAGACAGAATCTGTCTGATCTGTTCGCCTTGACTGCAGGCAGGCTTTCGATAGCTGTAAGGCCATCGATTTCTTCGGCACTTGTGTCCCGGCGTCATGCACTTTTAAATCAGCTCTTAGAACTTGCCTTTAGAGTCTGCATGCCTTCGGTTGTGGGGGCGTCATAGAGAAAGTCAGGTTCCACCTTCCTTTCTCCTCTCTCTCCCTGGAGGGCGGCGGAGAGGGGGAAGAGGAAAAATCAATCAGGCAGGTGCGATGTCATGCGTCAAAGGCGTATGTTCCACTGACAGAAATACGCTTAAAAATCATAGCGGATTATGGATCAATTTGGCAAGCTCAAACTATTATTTTAAGAAAGCGCCTATCCTTGCACTTAGACAGCAGAGGGGCTTGCCCCGTTTAGGTGGTCAGTTGGGGAGCCTGAACAGCCCATCTCACGATGTGGAGGAGAATCCGGATGGCTTTCTTTCGACCCGATCGTCCATTGAACCTCGCCCATCGGGGGGCCAGCCGGATGGCCCCGGAGAACACATTGCCGGCGTTCCGCCTCGCTCTGGAACAGGGGGCGGATGGCCTGGAGCTCGACGTCCACCTTTCCCGGGACGGCGTTCCGGTGGTTCTGCACGATGCGGATCTCCGCCGGACCACGAACGGTTCCGGATGGGTATGGGAGAAAACGGTCGCGGAGCTGAAAGCGCTGGATGCCGGCGGGTGGATGGATCCTCGCTTCGCGGGCGAGCGGATCCCCACGCTGGAGGAGGTCTTTGAGGCCTTTGGGAAACGGGCTCTTTACAACATCGAACTGAAAGCATTCACTCCGTGGAGCGCCGGTTGGGTCCGCGCCGTGGTGGAACGGGTGCGTGGATACGGGCTGACCGATCGGGTGCTGCTTTCTTCGTTCAACCCCCTGGCCCTGCGGTGGGCTTGGCGGCTGGCGCCGGAGATCCCCCGCGGCCTGCTGGTGGGCCCGGAGCTGCCCCTCCCGCTGCGCCGGGCCTGGTTGGCTTTCCTGGCCCCGCACCAGGCGCGTCATTTGCATTTTCGGATGATTGACGATCGAACGGTTGGCTGGTGCCATCAGCGAGGGTATGAGGTGGTCGCATGGACGGTGAACGAGACGGCGGAGATGCGTCGGCTGATCCATCTGGGCGTGGCGGCCATCATCACTGATGAGCCGGACCGTCTCGCCCGGTTGCTGGCGGAGCAGGAGATCGGGAACGCACGTAGGGCTCTCCGACCGTCCGGGGGCCTGGGGTCGTAAGGGGCCAGGGAGCAGCCAGGGGATCACGACCCGCAACGGCTGCTCCGCCCTTTACTCCAACCTTCTGGCCTCAGGGAACCGGATCTGAATCCCCAAACGGTCTCAGCTTCCCTGTGGGGTTTGGATCTGTGTGAGCCGGCTTCCTACGCACCTATCCTCGATGCATGCTGAAGCCATAGATTGAGCACGTGCCACATCAATCGCGGGGAGAAAGCGAACCACGTGGCCTTTGATTACAAAATAAACCGCCCCGGGAGTCCACCCTCCCGGGGCGGAAAAGGTGGGCCGTGCAGGACTCGAACCTGCAACCTTGGGATTAAGAGTCCCCTGCTCTGCCAGTTGAGCTAACGGCCCCTATTCACCTTAAAGTATATCGGGGGCTCCAGGAGGTGTCAAGATCCCTCGAGGCGGTTTGGGTGCGGTAGGCGCGCTCCATATCGGCCGAGTAGTTCGCGATCGTTTGGGCAAAAGCCTGCTCGATTTGTGCGGCGCTTTCAGGGACGGTGCGTCCCCACGCAACCAGTCCGGTCACAGCCGCGTTGAGCAGGAGCGGCAGGGCGATCAGGAGGATGATCCACACCAGGAGGGTGCGCGGTTGGGCCTTGCGGAAGAGAAGGAGCAGGAGGCCCAACAGGGCATACAGGATCAGAATGTCACCCGCCCAGATCAGAAAAGCATGCACGATCCCGATGCCGAGCAGGACCAGCAATCGGCGCAGATAGAAAAGGACGAATCGCCCGCCGCGACTTTCGATCCGTTCCATTTGCAGGGTGAAGCCAAGCCCGAAGAGCAGAGAGAACAGAGTGTAGAACTTGCCTTCGCCCAGAAAGTGAATCAGCCACCGGGCGGCGTGGTCATACCAGAGCGCGGCGGGGCTCATCGGAAACAGGAGGGCCTGAAAAGGCTGGCTGAAGGCAGGCATGTTGACGAACAAGATGCCGAATAGAGCAAAACCACGCAAAATATCCACGATTTGGATGCGCTCGGCCTGCTGAACAGGGGTAATCGATGATTTAGAACCGCTCGTGATGCCCTCCATTTTGGGAAAACCGAGGAGCTTATGCCGAGCTTGACTTTGGGGTGGGGTTGACATCTGGCTTCCCCTGTTACAGAATAATCACCCCCGATCTGGAATGGGTTTGTCTGCTAAAGAATTATCGGGAATTAGGAACGGAAATTGAAAGCCCATGGATGGAGGGAAGGGAAATGCCCACTCGGGAGGATGCGTGGGCGCTGGTTTGCGAATTCACGCAGAATGAGAACCTCCGCCGCCATATGCTGGCGGTGGAGGCCGCCATGCGGGCTTACGCTCGCCATTTCGGCGAGGATGAGGAATCCTGGGGAATCGTCGGACTGCTCCACGATTTCGACTACGAGCGCTACCCCCAGGTGGCCCCCGATGGCCACCCCAACCAGGGAGCCCGGATCCTCCGGGAGCGGGGCTGGCCGGAGGATATCATTCGCTCGATCCTCTCCCACGCCACGGAGGTCACCGGGGTCCCACGGATCAACCTCCGGGATCGGGCGCTGTTCGCGGTGGATGAGCTCACCGGCCTGATCACCGCCGTGGCCCTGGTTCGGCCGGACCGCAGTCTCTACAGTGTGACGGTGGATTCGGTTTTCAAGAAGTGGAAGGATAAGCGGTTCGCAGCGGGCGTGAATCGGGCGGACATTGAACGGGGGGCGGCGGAGCTGGGGGTTCCCCTGGATCAGCATGTGGCCATCGTGCTGCAGGCGATGCAGGGGATCGCCCCGATCCTCGGCCTGGATGGTTCCTCTCCATGAGCGAGACCCCTCTCTATAGCCCGTTCCGACGATGTCCTCAGTGCGGGATGCCGGTCTCACGTCGGTCCCGCACCTGCTGGCGTTGCCGCGCGGATCTCACGCAACCTTCCGAAACCCTGGAGCCCGAACCGGAGCCGCCGATCCCATGGCGGTCCGCCCTGTTAGGGACCGCGTTGGTCCTCCTGCTCCTGGCAGGCGGGGGATGGTGGGTCATCCGCATGGCCCGCGCGGCGATGACCCGTCCGACGCCCACGTCGACCCCGACGTCCACGCCGACCCGAACGCCGACCCCGACGTCCACGCCGACCCCTACCTGGACCCCCACGCCGATCCCGCCGCTCCAACACCAGGTGCAGGAAGGGGAGACCCTCTCCGAGATCGCCCTGCGCTACGGCGTCCCGGTGGAGGCGATCCGCCAGCTCAACAACCTCTCGGGCGACCTCATCGTCGTCGGGCAGGTGCTGCTGGTCCCGGTCTACACGCCTACGCCGATCCTGGCGACGCCGACCCTGCCGCCGGGGGTCACTCCCTCGCCGACGCCGCGGCCGGATAAGATCATCCATGTGGTCCAGCCGGGGGAGACGCTGCTGGCCATCGCCCAGCGCTATGGGGTTCCCATGCAGACCATCCAGGCAGCCAATGGGATCGCGAACCCTGAACGGATCCAGGCGGGCCAGGCCCTGGTGATCCCGCTGGCCACGCCCACCCCGGCGCCGGGCCCAACCCCGACGCCGACGCCCACCCCGGAGCCCACTTACCCGCCGCCGCCGTTGCTTTACCCGCCGGATGGGGCTCAGGTGGAAGGGCCGGGGTTGCCGGTGCTGCTCCAATGGGCCTCCGTGGGCTGGCTGGAGATCGGGGAGTGGTATGAAGTGCGGTTGTTCCGGGAGGACGGCGTTGAGGTCGGCAGCTTCCGCACCCGGGCAACCGCCTGGCATGTCCCGGCGACGCTGCTTCAGACGGCGGCCGGCGAGGAACCCCGCTTCCACACCTTCCGCTGGACCGTCCAAGTGGTGCGCCGGGTGATCGAACGGGATGGGACGGTGCGCTTCGTCTCGGCCGGCCCGGCGTCTGCCCGGACCTTCCGCTGGCGCGCCGGCGGGCTATCCCCTACGCCCACGCGATAAGGGATTCCTTCGAAGGCGGTGCCCCAGCCCCAAACCCCGCGGGAGAGTTTGAAAGTTGCCCATGACGTCCTTACGGGTTATGGGAAACGAAACCGGTGAAAGGATCCGTCGCTTATAATGTGAGTGGAATTAGAGCACAATCTCTCGATGCGAGATCCCGGAACTTGGAAGGAGAGCTTCGATGCCTTTCGCGGATAAACTGTTGACCTGTGAGAAGTGTGGACGGCCGTTTGTGTTCACAGTGACCGAGCAGCGGCGCATGGTGGAGGCTGGGCAGCCCCTGGTCGAGCCCACGATGTGCCCTCGGTGTCGCGCGGAGGCGGCCAAACCGAAGCGGAAGCTGGAACCCAGGCAGGTCTACGAGGGCCGGGTGAAGTGGTTCAACCCGGAGAAGGGATATGGGTTCATCCGTTGCGAGGACGGCACGGAGATCTTCTTCCACCGGACCGGCATCGCTCGCCCTGGATTGATTCTGGAGGCGGATCAGCCGGTGACCTTCGAGGTTGAGATCACCCCGAAAGGGCCTCAGGCCGTTCGGGTAACGCCGGTTCCCACGCCTGCGCCTTCTCTGCCGGAATCCGAGCACCCTGCCGCGTCAGCCGGGTAGAGTCGCCCCAGGGTCGCCCCTATAAAAAATAGCGCGTCGCGTGCGATCCACCGATGGGCCGCTGGGCCGTTGAATTCGCCCCGGGTGGACGGATATCGGCTTGGGTCCAGCCGATGAACGATAGACCCTCCGTCCAGGCACTCCGCCCCTGGGAGGCTTTCCCCTTCCGATGGCCCTTCGGGTCGTGGAGAGGGGGGAATTGAAGGTTGCTCTAAGTTCTGAATCTTCGGAGTCGCAGAACCTTGCCCGGATGAGCAGGACAGCTTTTCAGAACTGGGCATCTGCCTGCTCTGAGGGACCTCCCATGGGGTGTGGAAGTGAAAAAGGATAACGCATAAGGGATGGATCGAGAGCGTTTGTATCGAACGGAAGCCATTGTGCTCCGGCGGTCGGACTTCGGGGAGGCGGATCGCCTGCTGACCCTGCTGACGCCGGAGTTCGGGAAGCTACGGGCGCTGGCCAAGGGCGTGCGGAAGATCCGGAGCCGGAAGGCTGGCCACGTGGAGCGGTTCATGAGGACTTCCCTGCTTCTCGCCCGGGGACGGGAGCTGGACGTGATCAGCCAGGCGGAGGTGATCGCCGCCCACCCGCGCCTTCGAGAAGATCTGACCCGCAGCACGCTGGCCCATTATGTGGCGGAGCTGGCGGAGACCTTCGCCCCGGAAGGGGAGGAGAGCCGGGCGCTGTATCGCCTGTTAGCCGACACGCTGGATCGGCTGGATACGGAAGACGAGCTCCAGCAGATCGTTCGTTACTATGAGCTTCACCTTTTGGAGATCGCTGGGTTCCGCCCCCAGGTGGAATTCTGTGTCGGGTGCGGGGAGCCGCTCCGGGAGGAGCGCGGGCCCTATGGCTTCGACCCCCCGCGGGGAGGGGTCCTCTGTCCCCGATGCGCCCCGCGATTCCCGGCGGCCCGCCCCCTAAGCCGTCGGGCCCTGAAGGCGATGCGCTTCGCGCTCCGAAGCACTTACCCGGCTTTCCGGGCCGCCCCTTTCAGTCTCCAAACCATCCAGGAGCTCGGGGAGATCATCAGCCGGCACTTCCTGGCCATCCTGGAGCGCCGCCCTCGCTCCCTGGCGTTCCTCAGCGAGCTCACCCGCGCCTCCCGAACAGGGGGTGAGCCGGAGGGATAGCTGCATTCGCTGGAACAACCTACCCTCGATTCCATCCAGAGGGCGCTGCGGCCTCGCTCGCTTCAAAAGCGAGGAAAAGAACGGGGATGGGGCGGCGACCGAAGGCCAACGCCCCATCCCCGTTTTCATATTTCCCCGCGGCCCTTTAGGCCAGGGGAGCGAGGATCAAGTGGGGTGAGGCCCCCTCGCCTCGTCCGGCAAACAGGCCTCGGTGGATCCTGAGGGAAGGTTTTGCGGGATTTTTCCCCGAAGGTTTAGAATGAGGAAGCGCTACATTCCCAACGCGTGCGGTGAGTTCGATGTCCCGTGCGAAACCGATGGGCCTTAGAGGAGAGGGTCATGGCGGCGCGGACGGTTTACATGGATCATTCGGCGACCACTCCGGTGGACCCGCGAGTGGTGGAGGCGATGCGGCCCTATTTCACGGAGATCTATGGGAACTCTG
>NZ_JANWXB010000079.1 GCF_025055495.1 Thermoflexus sp.
CACTGTCTTCCGTGGGCCCTTGCGGGTGCGGGCGTTGGTGCGAGTCCGCTGGCCCCGCACCGGCAGGTTCATCTTGTGCCGCAGGCCACGATAGCACCCGATATCGATCAGGCGCTTGACGTTCATGGCGATCTCTCGGCGCAGATCGCCCTCCACTTTATAGTTCCGCTCGATCGTCTCCCGCAGGATATTTACCTCGCCTTCAGTCAGATCCCTCACCCGCTTATCCGGGTTCACCCCTGTCTGCTGAAGGATCTTCCTAGCCAGGGAGCGACCGATCCCGAAAATATAAGTGAGGGCGATCTCCACCCGTTTATCACGCGGCAACTCCACACCAGCGATTCGTGCCATTGAATTTCCCCCCATCGATCTAATCCGGATCGTCGAAGAGCCCAATAGGCAAGATAGAACGCTTCCAGGAGGAAGTCCGTTGCGTAATCCCCATTGAGCTTCAAGAACCCGGTGTGCACCAGTCTTCTTTATCCCTGACGCTGCTTATGCTTGGGATTTTCACAGATCACCCGCACCACTCCCTTACGCCGAACGATTTTACATTTCGGACATCGCCGGCGAACCGATGGTGTGACCTTCATCGCGTCCTCCCATAATGGAATTCGCAGGCGAGGAATGCGCTTTTGCCGCGCTCCCAGCCACGAAACCCTTCGCTGCTCAACTCGCTGATCTGGGCAACGGAACGTCCTGGACCGGATCAGCGGGCCTTGTCCGATTGTGAGCCGGAGACCTGGGGAGCCGAAGCCAGTCCAGAAGGCAAAGGACCTCCCCTCGCTCTCCCCCCCTCCCCGCAGCCCAGAGGGCCATGGGGAGGAATTCCTAAAACCAGATCAAAGATAGACAAAACAGGAGCGGCAAAGCAAAACTTTATTCTATCTAAACAAGGGGAGGATTTCCACTTTCCACCTTCGCCCCGACAACGCTTATGAAGCCAAGCGAGGGTCATCCTCCAGGGCGGTCAGGATAATGGGATCCCCCTCTGTAATCGCGATGGTATGCTCGAAATGCGCCGCCAGGCTTCCATCCAGCGTTACGACAGTCCACCCATCCTCCAGAATGCGTGTCCGCCAGTCTCCCATCGTGACCATCGGCTCGATCGCCATGGTCATTCCCGGCCGCAGAGGCAGGCCCCGACCCGGGTGCCCAAGGTTCACAAAGGAAGGCGGCTCATGGAGAGCCCGCCCGATGCCATGACTGGTGAATTCCCGGGCGACACGGAATCCGCGGGATTCCACCGTATGTTGGATGGCCCATTGGATATCCCCCAGGCGCCGACCCGGCCGGGCCTGAGCGATCGCGGCCCACAGGGCGGCTTCTGTGACTTCCAACAGTCGGCGGACCTCCGGGGGGATCGAGCCGACCGGCAACGTGATGGCCGCATCCGCGTAATAACCCCGGAAATTGACCCCCACATCGATGCTGATGATATCTCCCTCCCGTAACCGGTAAGGGCCAGGAATGCCGTGCACCAGCACATGGTTGACAGAGGTGCAGAGCGTGGCCGGATAAGGAGGTCCCCCCTCATCCTTCATGCTCGGATAGCCCTTGAAGGCGGGGATCCCGCCCCGACGGCGGATATAGTCCTCCGCCCATCGATCCAGCTCAGCGGTGGTGACACCGGACTGGACCATCGTGCGCATGGCGGCCAGGACCTCTGCCACAATCCGACCGGCTTCCCGCATCATCCGGATTTCCGACCATGTCTTCAGCCGGATCCCCGCCACCGGCCGTCCGGTTCGAGGAACCACCCGCGGGCTCATGGATCCACCGCCCTCCGCAACTCAATTGCCCGGATCAGCGCCTCGGTCACCTCTGAAATGGGACGCTCCCCATCGATTTCCACCAGCAGGCCTCGTTCCCGATAAAACGAAACCAGAGGCGCCGTCTGCTCCTGGTAAACCTGGATGCGCCGCCGCTGAACCTCCTCCGTGTCATCTTCGCGCTGATAAAGGGGGCCCCCGTCGAGATCACAACGGCCTGGCACACGAGGCGGGTTGAACTCGACGTGATACACAGCCCCACACATCCGACAGGTCCAGCGCCCTGCCAGGCGACGAAGCAATAACTCATCACGCACCCGGATATAAAGGACCGCAGTGATGGATCGGCCCATTCCGGCCAGAAGCCCATCCAGGGCCCTGGCTTGAGCAGGCGTTCGGGGGAATCCATCCAGGATCACCCCGTTGCGGCAATCCTCCTGCTCTAACCGTTCCTGAATCATCCCGATGGTCACCTCATCCGGCACCAGCTCCCCTCGATCCATATACTGTCGGGCCAGCTGGCCCAGTGGGCTCTGGCGATACAGGTGATCGCGAAAGAGATCACCGCTGGCTACATGAGGGATCCCCAGGCGCTGGCTAAGGATTTTGGCCTGAGTTCCCTTTCCCGCACCTGGCGGCCCCAGCAGGATCAGATCAAGCGGCATTCTTTGATGACCCCGAGCTGAAAATTGATCAGACCTGTTGCACGATGGGGTAGCCCCTCTCCGGTGAGGAGAACGTCGTCCTTTGTCCAGTTATGAACTGGAGATCTGAGGAGCCGAAGCCGGTCCGGAAGGCAATCCCCTTCCCCCTTTCCCACGGCCCTCGGGGTCGTGGGAAAGGGGGGACATCGAATCAGAAATGAACCTTACCGAACTCGAAAATCCTCCTCCATGCCAGCACTTATGCGAATCAAAGAGCGAACCGCCCGGTGGCGGAAAAATGAATCTATCGAATGAAGCCCTCGTAATGGCGCATCACCAGCTGGGCCTCCAGCTGACGCATCGTATCGAGGACCACGCCAACCACGATCAGGAGGGCAGCGCTGCTGAAGAGCAGCACGTTGGTCTGAAGCACCGACCGCACCGGCCAGGGCAGGATCGCCAGGATCCCCAGAAACAGCGCCCCCACCAGCGTGATGCGCCGGGAGATCCGGTTGATATATTGCTCTGTGGCCCTCCCCGGCCGGATGCCGGGGATGAACCCTCCCTGCTTCTGCAGCGTATCTGCCAGGTTCATTTGCTGCAACATCACGTCGGTGTAGAAGTAAGTAAAAGCCACCACAGTGACGAAATACATGGGCCAGTAAGCATCATGAAACCCGGAGAAAACGCTAACGATGGTGTTGGCAATGCCTGCGATGATCGCATTGCTGGAGTACTGGAAGAACTGGGCGATGATCGCCGGGAACGCCAGCACCGACTGGGCGAGGATCAGAGGGATCATTCCCGCCATATTCACCCGGAGGGGGATATAGGTGCTGCCGCCCCCATAGATGCGGTGGCCCCGGACCCGACGTCCATACTGGACGGGGATTCGCCGTTGCCCCTCCTGGATGAAGACAATAGCGGCCACCGTGATCACTGTGAGCGCCAGGAACACCAGGATGCCCGGCGTGCCGTTACTGGTCCAAATCTGAGCCAGATTATAGGGCGCCCGGGCCACGATTCCCCCAAAGATAATCAGCGAGAGCCCGTTGCCGATCCCCTGTTCGGTGATCAGCTGACCCAGCCAGATGGCGAACATCGTCCCCGCCGTCATCGTCAGGATCACCGTCAGGGTCGGCAACAGCTGGTGGGGGGCGAAGCCGAAGTTCGGCAGCACCGCCTGACCCGGGGCGCTGAGCAGGTTCGCCTGGCCGATCGCATAGAGGGCGGCCAATGGAACAGTGAGGAAATACGTGTATTGCTCCAGCTTGCGACGGCCCTCTGATCCTCCCTCTTTCACCAGGCGTTCCAGACGGGGGACGATTGGGACCAGAAGTTGGAGGATAATCGAAGCCGTCACATAAGGATAAACCCCCATCGCCATGATCGAGAAGTTAGCGATGGCGCCGCCCGAGAGCAGATCCAGAATGATATAAAGCTGACCGGC
The DNA here is from genome assembly GCF_025055495.1 of Thermoflexus sp. Classification (GTDB taxonomy): domain Bacteria; phylum Chloroflexota; class Anaerolineae; order Thermoflexales; family Thermoflexaceae; genus Thermoflexus. The sequence continues at coordinate 3,867 of NZ_JANWXB010000079.1, forward strand.
GGCGGTGGTGCCTTGAAGCAGCTGCTGCAATGCGGCCCGATCCACCCCGGGCACTGGGATATGCGCAGCCAGGCGGTAGATCGCCAGAATCAGCAGTGTGTAAAGGATTTTGCGCCGCAGATCCGGCAGATGCCATGCGTTTCGCAACGCGTCCAGCATAGGTCCTCCTTATTGACTCCCAGCCGTCCAACCATCCCCCTACAGCGGCCATTAGGGGCCGATGGTGGTTCCCACCGGATGATCCTTCTTCAACCGGGGATCACCACTGCCTGGCCACCAGCGGCCTCGATTTTCTCCCGGGCGGCTGCCGAAAAGCGATGGGCTTTCACGACAAGCGGGCGATCCAGCTCCCCCTCCCCCAGGATCACCACGGGTTCCTCAGGATCCCGCAACAGACCGGCCTGGGCCAGGACCAGCGGAGTGATCTCACTGTTCGATGGAAAGCGATTCAGCTGCCCTACATTGACCGGCTGGTAGATCACTTTCTCTACCAGCGTGAAGCCCTCCCCACGCGCCTTGGGAAGGCGCCGGACCAGCGGGGTGCGCCCACCTTCAAAGTAGGGAGGCATTTTCCGATCGCCGGAACGCGATTTTTGCCCCTTCCGGCCTCGTCCGGCGTAGGTCCCATGGCCCGAGCCGAGCCCGCGCCCCACTCGCTTTCGCGCCTTCTTCGAACCCGGCGCCGGCTTCAACTCATGAAGCTTCACGCTCCACCTCCTCCACGTGAACCAGATGGCTGACCTTCGCGATCATCCCACGCACGACCGGCGTATCTGGCCACTCCGCCACGTCATTTAAATGGCGTAGCCCCAGCGTGCGCAGCGTGCGACGCTGGCGCTGGGAATACCCGATGGGGCTTTTTGTCAGCGTGATCCGAAGCCATCGAATCCTATTACCCTTCATGGCGCTTCCGGCTCCATGGTGGCATGACTTCCTCCACAGGCCTGCCGCGGATCTGCGCGACCTCCTCTGGGGAGCGCAACATCTCCAGCCCCTTCATCGTGGCGTAAACGACGTTCACGGGGTTCGTGCTCCCCAGGATCTTGGTCAACACGTCCCGGATCCCAGCGGCTTCCAAAACGGCCCGGACCCCCCCGGCAGCGATGACGCCGGTCCCGGGCGAGGCAGGCTTCAGAATCAACTGGGTGGCCCCGAACTTCACCACCACCGGGTGGGGAATTGTCGTCCCCAGCAACGCGATCTTCTTCATGTTCCGCCGGGCCCGTTCGGTGGCCTTTCGCATCGCCTCCGGGACCGCCCGGGCCTTGCCGACCCCCACACCGACTCGTCCGTTACGATCGCCCACCACAGCGACCACCCGGAAGGAGAAGGAACGACCGCCTTTGTGGACCTTCGCCACGCGGGCGATATCCACAATTCGCTCCTCGTATTCTACGGTGGGAACTTCCCGGATCTCCGCCATCGTCACCTCGCTGGGCTACTTCTCGGTTTGCACCGGATGAAAAGCTCATGCAGGAGTTACGCCGTTGGGAACCGATCGGACGGGGTGAGAGGGTCCCACCCCACGGTATTCCCCCCAGGAAACAACCGGCGCAACTCCTATGCTGAAATGCTCTTCCAGGTTTAGAACTCCAGGCCGGCCTCCCGGGCCGCGTCCGCCAGGGCCTTCACCCGGCCGTGATACCGGTAGCCGCCTCGATCGAAAACAACTTTGTGGATCCCCTTTGCCAGAGCCCGCTGGGCGATCAGGCGGCCCACCCGACGCGCCTTCTCCGTCTTGGTCAGGCCATCCAGCTGCCCTTGAAGCTCAGGATCCAACGTGGAGGCCGCCGCCAGGGTGATCCCCCGGGTGTCGTCAATGATCTGCGCATAGATGTGCTTCAGGCTCCGGAAGATCGAGAGGCGAGGCCGCTCCGGAGTGCCGAACACTTTCTTCCGAACCCGCTGATGCCGTCGTCGACGCCCTTCGTCTCGTGGATGCTCCCAGCTCATCGATCACACCTCCTGAGGGCCAGGATTGTATCCCTGAGCCCAAGGCTTGAGGTCTCGCCATCCCCTGGAGTTGGTGGGATCGGATCCCCTCACGGTTGATGGCAAGACAAGCAGATCGATTCCCATCCCCAGCTTGATTCCCCAGCGTGTGGACCACGCCTCTATGGGGATCACTTCGCCTTGCCGGCCTTCCCAGCCTTGCGCCGGATGGGCTCGTCCTCCCAGCGATCGCCCTTCCAATAGGTGTAACGGATCCCCTTGCCCTTGTAGGGCTCTGGCGGACGCAAGGCCCGGATCTTGGCCGCCACCTGGCCCACCAGCTGCTTGTCGATGCCCGAAACCGTGATGATCCGATCTCGTGTGTTGACCTCAAAGGTGATCCCCTCGGGGGGCTCCACAATGATCGGATGGGAATACCCCAGATACAACACGATCGCCTTCCCCATCGGCTCCGCCCGATAGCCCACGCCCTCAATGCGCAGATGCTGCTGGAAGCCTTGGGTCACCCCCGTCACCATATTCGCCAGCAGGGCTCGCGTCAGGCCATGGAGGGCCTTGTGCTTCCGATCATCGGATGGCCGCCGCACCACCAGATGACCATCCTCGATGGCAATCTGCATGGACGAATGAAAGGTTTGAGTCAGGGTTCCCTTTGGCCCGGCGACGGTTACCGTGGAACCCTCAATCCGCACCTGAACCCCGGGCGGGATCGGGATGGGTTTCTTTCCTACACGCGACACGGTTCCCTCCCCTTACCAGACATAACAGATGACCTCGCCGCCGACACCCAGACGGCGAGCCTGCTTATCGGTCAGAACGCCCTTGGGGGTGGAGAGGATGGCAATCCCCATCCCGCTCATCACCAGCGGGATGTCTTCCTTGCCGACATACACCCGACGGCCCGGCTTGCTCACCCGTTTCAGGCCCGAGATGGCCGGCTTCCGGAAACGACGCTCGCCGATGTATTTCAACCGGATGATCAACTTCGGTTGCGGCCGATCGTTCGTCACCTCGAAATCCTCAATGTAACCCTCCTCCTTGAGCACTCGGGCGATGGCCACCTTCATCCTGGAGCTGGGGATGGCCACCCGGCTATGCCCCACCATCGAGGCGTTTCGGATCCGGGTGAGCATGTCGGCAATCGGATCGGTCACCGCGCTCATCGTTTTCACTCCTATCCAGATATTCCTCATCGGATGCCCAGCGCCTTTCCCCATACCGGATTCAATATGGCCGGGAATTTACCAGCTGGCCTTGCGAACGCCGGGGATCAACCCCTGGAGAGCCAGCTCGCGGAAGCAGATCCGGCATAGAGCAAACCGTCGGATATATGCGCGGGGCCGGCCGCACCGGCGACATCGGTTCCGCACCCGCACCTTGTATTTCCGTCGCATTTCCCGATACATCATGCACTTGCGTGCCACGTCGTCCTCCTCCTTGGATCCGACATCCATCCTTATTAACCTTTGCGGAACGGCATGCCGAGCAGCTCCAGCAACCGCCGCGCCTCCGCATCGGTTTTCGCCGTGGTCACGATGGTGATCTCCATCCCCCGAACCTTATCCACCTGGCTGTAATCGATCTCCGGCCAGACCAGCTGCTCCCGCAGTCCCAGGGTGTAATTCCCCCGACCATCGAAGGAATCCGGCGAGACCCCTCGGAAATCGCGAATGCGGGGAAGGGCCACGTTGAATAACCGATCCAGGAAGGCCCACATTCGATCTCCCCGCAGGGTCACCTTGACCCCAATGGGACGCCCGGCCCGCAGTTTGAAAGCCGCGATGGATTTGCGGGCTTTGGTGATCAACGGCTTCTGGCCGGTGATCGTGGCGATGTTCTGGACTGCATAATCTAAGGCCTTGGGATTGGTGATCGCTTCCCCAACCCCGACGTTCACCACCACCTTCCAGACCCGGGGGACCTCCATGATGTTGCGATAACCGAACTCCCGCACCAGGGCCGGCCGGACTTCCTCCAGATAACGCTGCTTCAAACGCGGAACCACCTTGGTGGTTGTCTCCGCCATCCCGATCGCCTCCCCAGATCTCAGTGGATGCAAAGATATTTCTGGAGCCGAGGGAGCCGTCCAGGGCGGTCCGCTCAACTCCACAAGCCCACAGCCTATCCGAAAAACCGGACCTTTCCCCTCGTCTCAGACAAAAGTCGCTTTACACCTCTTGCACTGACGAAGCTTTCGCCCGCCCGCTTCCACCACAAAGCCTACGCGCGTGGGCTGATTGCATTTCGGGCAGATCAACATCACATTCGAGATGTGAATCGGCGCCTCAAATTCGATGATGCCGCCCACCTGGGATCGACCGGTCGGCCGGGGTCGCTGGTGCTTCTTCACAATGTTTACCCCCGCAACCACCACTCGGTCTTCTTTCCGAAGCACTCGCAGGACCTCTCCCTGAACGCCCCGATCCTCCCCGGCGATCACCAGGACCTTATCCTTTCGCTTGATCTTGGCCGCCATGCGTGCCGTTCCTCCAGCGGAAATCAACGAGGCCTGCGTATGATCCTCCATTCCTGGAGCTTTGGGGGCGGAGCCGGTCGCCTTC
>NZ_JANWXB010000099.1 GCF_025055495.1 Thermoflexus sp.
TGAACGATTGCGCGATCTGCTGGAGGGCGAGAATCCCCAGGTGGGGCTGAACGCTCACCCCGGGATGGTGGATATCCGGATCCGCGCGCGGGGCACCACGCCGGAAGAAGCCGCCGCCCGGGCGGAGGCGACAGTTCAGACCATCCGGGAGCGTCTCCGATGGGCGATCTACGGCGAAGGGACATGCACGCCGGAGGAAGCCTTGATCGCCACGCTTCGGGAGCGCGGGCTCACGCTGGCCACTCTGGAGCGGGGCACCATGGGATTACTGGGTGGACGCCTGGCGGCGGCGGATCCGGAGGGCCTGGTCTTCCGCATCGGGGAGGTGCGCGCCCGGCTGGCGGTCGCCCCCGAACATGCAGCGGAAGCGATCCGTCGCCAGATGGGGACCACGGTGGGGATGGCCGCGGAAGTTCTCCAGGGGGCAGAGAACTTCCAGATCACTGTCGCCATGGCCGCCCCAGAAGGCTCCCGAAGCCTCCAGCGCGGCCATCGAGGCCCCTTGCCCCATGCAGCGGAGTGGGCGGCGAATGCCGCGATGGGCTTGCTCTGGCGCTGGCTCCAGGAGGCCCCATGACCGCTCCTTTCAGACCCACCCTGCCTCCAGTGCGCTTGCCGCTCTTTGAAGGTCCGCTCGACCTTCTCCTCTACTTGATTGAGCGGAATGATCTGGACATCACCCAGATCTCACTGGCCCAGGTCACGGCCCAGTATCTGGAATATGTGACCATCCTTCAGGCATTAACCTTGGACCAGCTGGCGGAATATCTGGTGATCGCCGCCAAACTGCTTTACATCAAATCTTCCCTGCTCCTGCCGCGGCCGCCGGAGCCGGATGAGCAGGAAGAAGACATGGGGGAAGCGCTGGTGGAGCAGCTGAAGGCCTATCGTCTCTTCCGGATGCTGGCCCGCCAACTTGCCGAACGGGAGGGGTTCACTGCTTATGGGCGAACCGCGCCGCCCCCCCAGCCGGAGGCTCCCGGGATCGGATTGGAAGGCGTCCCCCTGGAAGCTCTCCTTCGCCTGGCTCGCCGCGCGCTGCTGGCTCAGCCGGAGGCCCTCTCCGTTGATCGCTTTCTCACCCCTTATCGCCTGACTATCCACGAGGCGATCGAACGAATCCTGGAAGCGGTGCAGCATGGACAGCGGGTGGCGCTGAGCCATCTGCTTCGGGAAGCGGAGACCCGCTATGATCTCATCGCCCTTTTCCTGGGCCTGCTGGAGCTTCTGAAACAGCGCCGGGTGCTTGCCCGCCAGAGCCGGCTGTTCGATGAGATTTACATCGAGCCGTGCCCGTAATGCTTTGTCCAGTTATCAGCTGGGGATTTGAGGAACCGAAGCAAGTCCGGAAGGCCATGGCCCCTCCCCGGCCCAGAGGGCCGTGGGGAGGGGAAAAATCTTTCGGGGGCGGTGAGGGGGACCTTTGGCCCCCCTTGCCGCCCCCGAAAACCCCCAAGTGAAAAACAGACAACGGAATAGCGCAACGAGCTCTCCCGTGGGTTTTGGGGCTGGGGCGCCGCCTTCAGAGGGCCCCAGCCCAGAGGGCGTGGGCCGCTTTCGGCGGCCCCACCCGCCCTCAAAATGAGGAGCCCCGCCAGCTCCTCCCGGGCAGACGAACGACGCAAGTCCGATCACGAGGCATTTCGACAAGCCGGGCACACCCCCAACACCGTTGCCTCCACCCGATGCACCTGATAGCCGTGCGCGCGTTCCAGCGCGAGACGGAGCGGCTCCAGAAGCGCCCCCTCCAGATGCTCCAACCGCCCACATCGCTCACACAGGAAGTGTCCGTGATCCGGATGCGTCCGCCACTCATATACCCGGCGGCCACCTCCCAGTTCGCGCTGTTCCACAAGTCCCAGGCGAACGAACAACCGGAGGGCGCGATAGACGGTGGAGAGATCCACGCCAGGATACCGTTCCTGCATGGCCGAATGGATCTCCTCGGCGGTCAGATGATGATCCGCCGTGCGGATCACCTCCAGCACCATCAATCGTTGCGGGGTCACCCGATAGCCATGCTCCCGCAACAGATGACGGGCATGAATACAATGAGGCATCGAACGCTCCTTCGGGAGGAACCTGATTTGAGCTGTCGATTCCCTTGCTCTTTTCCCCTTTCCCGCATAGGAGAGAGAAAAAGAGGCTTTTCTGAGGGTGGGGACCGCTGAAGGGGGTCCCCACCCTCAGAAAAATATTCCACTATCCCTTGAGGAGGCTGTTAGGGAGGCTCCAGCCCATGGGCCTGCAGGAGCCCTTCATCTCGTAGGATCTCATGGGCAGGCCCATCCGCTACAATCCGCCCCTGGTCCATGATAATCACACGGGGGAACAGCTCGGCGACCAGGCGCATGTCATGGGTGGCCACCAGCATGGTCTGAGGAAGCTCCCGTAACAACCGGATCAGCTCCCGACGACCCCGGGGATCGAGGCCGGCCGTGGGCTCATCGAGCAACATGAGCTCGGGCCGAAGCGCCAGCACCGTAGCGATCGCTACCCGCTTCTTCTCCCCCACGCTTAAATGATGGGAGATCCGGGAAGCGGCCCAGGCCATTCCCACCGCCTCCAGCGCCTGAACCACCCGCTCCCGCACTTCCCGTTCCGGCAGCCCCTGATAGATCGGCCCGAACGCCACATCATCGAACACGGTGGGGGAGAACAACTGATCATCCGGATCCTGGAAGACCAATCCCACTTTCGCCCGAAGGCGTCGGGGATCCCCGTTTCCCACCTCCACTCCCTCAACCCGCAGGATCCCCGCCGTGGGGCGAAGCAGGCCGCCCAGCACGAGCAACAGGGTGGATTTCCCCGCCCCGTTGGGCCCCACCAAGGCGATCTTCTCCCCCCGCCCCATCCGCAGGGAGACCCCCTGCAGCGCGGGATGACCATCCGGATAGATGTAGACCAGCTCCTCCGCTTCGATCAGCGGCCACATCTTCCCATCCTTTGGAACCAGGCAGCTCATGCTTTGTCTATCTTCGTTTTCGGGGGCTGAGAGGGCCCCCAGCCCAGCCCCCGAGGTTCCTCCAGTCATTGACGCCATCAGAACAGCCATCCCAGGAGGAGGGACCCCATTAGAAAAAGCAAGCCGCCGGTGAGAAGCACGAGGTCCCGCTGAGATAAAGAGGGCATAGAAAGCATTCGCGCTTCCCCATCATATCCTCGGGCCACCATCGCCATATAGATCCGCTCCCCTCGCTCCAGGGTGCGGAGGAACAGCGTCCCTACCATCCGACCGGTCACCTGAGCTCGCCAGACCAGGGTCCCCCCTACTCGACGGTCCGGGACCTCCGGCGCCACGCTCCGGGCCTCTCGGGCCCGTAGCATCCGGATCGCTTCATCCACAAGAAGGAACAGATAACGCCACATCAGCCCAAAGGTCATAACCAGGAAGCGGGGAACCCCCATCGCCCGCATGGCGACCAGAAGCTCTGGAAACGCCGTGGTCCCAACCAGGATCACTGCGATCTGAAGGGAAAGCCACGATTTGAGAAGGACGCTCAGGAGCCGGATCACCCCTTCCGCGCGCACCGATACCTGCCATGGGCCCAACGGAAACGTGAGCCAGGACGGCCCGGGAGCGGTGAACACCACAGGGAAGGCAGCGAGGACGAAGGGCAACGCCAGCATCGAACGTCGCAGAACGGTTCGGATTCCCAGACCGGAGAGGTGTGCCCCCACCCATGCCGCCGCACCCAGCAGGGCATAGGACAGCCAAGCTCCCGCTGGCAGAAGCGTGGCGGTCAAAATAAACCCCAGGGCCAAGGCCAGCTTCACCCGGGGATCCAGGCGGTGAACCGGGCTGTCCAGAGGCTGGTAGGGGTCGTGGAAATGAAAATGCATCACGCTCCTCAGGAATTCACCGCACGGGTTGGCAACCATGCGTTATGTTTTCGAATTGGAGGCCCTTTCCCCCCGACGGGAACGCTGCCCCAACCACAGGATGACGACCAGCCCGAACACCATGAGGGCTCCCAAAATCCCGGCCAGGATCGTGGCGAGGCTCTCGTTGGGAAGGCCCGGGATCGTATAATCCGGCAACAACGAGAAGGCGGAGGGGCGAGCCGCCTGGATGAAACCCAGATCCTCCGCCACCCGCTCCAGCCCATCGGGATCGGCGGAGGCCAGAGGAGCCAGCAACGTCAGGATCAGGATGAGAGCCAGACCCGCCGTCCATAAGGGGATTCGCCCGGCGACCGGCCGTTCGATCATGAGCTCGCGACGGACCGCGGACAGGAACGCCACCGCGCTCATAGTGATCAGGCCCTCCACCACACCGATCAGGGCATGGATGCCACCCATTGCGGGCAGGACCACATCGGCAGGGACCAGGCCGGAAAGGGCCAGCTCCAGCCCGGTGGCCAGCGCCCCCATCACGACCGCCGTCCAGCCCGCCAGGAAAGCCGCCACCGGTCGCATCCACCGTCGGTCTCCGAACACGCCCCAAAGCGTCTGATCCACCGCGTAGGCGACCAGGGCTCCTACGATCCCCATGTTGAAAATATTCGCCCCCAGCGCGATCAAACCGCCGTCCTGAAAGACCAGCGCCTGGATGGTCAGCACACAGGTCATGATCAGGATCGCCACCCACGGTCCGAAGAGCAACGTGGCCAGGGCGGCGCCCATCAGATGCCCCGAAGTCCCCCCGGCGATCGGGAAATTCAGCATCTGAGCAGCGAAGATCCCGGCGGCCACCACGCCGATCACCGGGGTCTCTCGCTCCGTGAGCTCCCGGCTGACCCGCCGCAACGCGTATCCACTGATCCCTGCGCTGACTCCCCAGAGAGGCAGAACCACAGAGGGGGAAAGAAAGCCATCCGGGATATGCATGGCCGTCCCTCCGCTGTCGGACTCATATGGCGGCTATTGCAAGCTTATAGCAATTGCAAATGAATTGCAAAACTGAGAGGTGCGTTCATATAGGGAGATGGGCTGAAGAAGACGTTCCAGCCGGCCAGAGGGGGAACCACCCGGCGGCTGCAAGGGGCTCGATCCTCCCTCCTCACGCCGCTGCGCAGCGGGAGGAGGAGGTAAAAGTGGGGTAGGGCGGGCGGCTTCGCTGCCCGCCCTACCCCACAAGCCTATTCATTTCGAGGTCCATAGGGGAACCACCACGGCTTCTCGCCGCCCTCGATATCCCAGTGCACATGCTTGGTCTGCCGGAACTCCTCCAGCCCTTCGAGGCCCAGCTCCCGGCCGACGCCGCTCAGCTTCATCCCCCCGAAGGGACCCGCATAGTTATCCGTCAGGGGATCGTTGATCCAGATCGTCCCGGCCTGCACTTCCTCATAGAAGCGACGGATCAGCCGGGGATCATGGCTCATCAGACAGGCGCCCAGCCCGTAGGGGTTATCGTTGCATAAGGCGATCGCTTCGTCGAAGGTGCGATAAGGCATCAGAGGGATGACCGGGCCGAAGGTTTCCTCGCGCATGATCTTCATGGTGTGATCGACGTGGATCAGGACGGTCGGCTCATAAAAGAAGCCTCGAGGCAGATAGGAAGGCCTTCGGGCACCCGTCAGCGCCCGAGCGCCCCGGGCCAGAGCATCCGCGACATGATCCTCCACCTTGGCCCGGTAATCCGGGCCCGCCATGGGACCGATATCCGTGTGAGGATCCAGCCCATGGCCCATGCGCAGCGTGCTGACAAAGGCAGCGATCTCCTCCGCAAATCGGTGATAAATCCCCTCCGGCACATACACCCGCTCCGTGCTGGTGCAAACCTGCCCGGCATTGATCAGGGCGGCATAAGCCAGGGCTTTCACAGCGATCTCCAGAGGGGCGTCGGGCCCAACCACAAACGGATCTTTGCCCCCCAGCTCCAGATGGAGCTTCTTCATCATCGGGGCCGCCAGAGAGGCGATCCGCCGGCCGGTCGCCAGGGAACCGGTGAAGGCGATCACCGGGACCTCTGGATGCAGGACCAGAGGTTCACCCGCTTCCGGGCCATATCCGGTCACGATGTTCACCACGCCCGGCGGGAGGTGATCCATGGCGATCTCGGCCAAGCGCAGGGTGGTCAGAGGGGTGAGCTCGGAGGGCTTGATGATCACCGTGTTGCCTGCAGCGAGCGCCGGTGCAACCTTCCAGGCCATGAGAAGGATCGGATAGTTCCAGGGGACAATACAGCCCACTACTCCATAAGGCTCCTTCAGCACCAGATTCAACTGACCCGGCTCCGGCGAGGGGATCACCCGGCCGCGCTCGTGGCGGGCCAATTCCGCGTAATAATCAAAGGTGTTCGCCGACCACAGGATCTCCTCTTCGTTCTCCGGCCAGGGCTTTCCTTCTTCCAGAGTCAATAACCGGATCAGCTCTTCCCGATGGTCCCGGATTTTACGAGCCACCTCATGCAGCATCTCGGCCCGCGTTGGCGCGGGCACCCTCCGCCAGCTCTCAAAAGCCCGCCGGGCGGCCGCCACCGCGGCCTCGATATCCGTAGGTGTCCCCCGGGGCACCGTCTCCAGCACCTCTTCGGTCGCCGGATCCAGAACCGGGATCTCCCCCCGGGCGGATCCCGCTGTCCATTCCCCGCCGATCCACATCCGTTTCATCCCAGCCCTCCTGAGTGCCTCCGGGCTTTGCCGCGCATCCGCGCCGTCCGTTGGATTTGCCGGGTAAGATCCTTGATCCTTCCTCAGTCCCTCAGGATTTTGGAGGGAAGGGGCGGTCCGTTCCCGGATCGCTTTGGCTGATGTCCGGCATCCGCGCAAGCCAGAGAGCGGGCCGCCCGATGGCCGGAACGGGGTGGATCGCCCCTCCCCACAACCCTCGAAACGTTGGAGGAGGATCCACGGGATCATCGCCGCCCGATCCCACCCTATGGGTTGAAGGGGGCTGTCTTACTGCTCGACCCCCAGCTCCGTCCAGATGCGATCATACAGTTCAATGGCCTCCCCCACATCGATCAACCATTCCATTTTGCGCTTCAATGCCTCCGGCGGATAGATGCCCGGATCGTTCAGGAGAGCCGGATCGATCAGCTGCTGCTGGATCGCCGTCCGGTTCGGGCTACCAAATTTAATCGTGTTTGCGTTCACAGCAGCGATATCCGGCCGCATCAGGAAGTTAATGAAAACCTCCGCCGTGTATTTATTCCTTGCCGTCTTGGGGATAGCCAGATTATCCTGCCAGATGGTGCACCCCTCATCCGGGATCACATACTTCAGGGAGGGCTTGGCATCGCGGGCCCGGATCGCGTCCCCGGTCCAGATATGCGCGAGGACGACCTCGCCGGCCACCAGGAGGTCGCGATTCGTGTCACTGGTATACGCTTTCACATAGGGCTTCTGACGGAGCAGAACCTCTTTGGCCTTCTGCAACTCATCCGGATTGGTCGTGTTCATGGAGAACCCCAGATATTTCAGGGCCGCCCCGATGACCTCCCGCTCATCTTTCAGCATGGAGATCTTCCCCTGCACATCCGGAGCTGGCTCGAACACGTCTTTCCAGCTCTTTAGCTCTCGGGGGATCGCCGCTGTGTCATACATGAACCCGGATGTCCCCCACATGTAAGGCACCGTGTATCGATTCTCTGGATCGAAATACAGGCCGAGATGAGCCGGGTCGATGTGCTTGAGATTGGGGAGGTTGTTCTTGTCCAGCTCAGCCAGCATTCCTTCTTTGATCATGATCGAGACCATATAATCGGAAGGCACGATGATATCATAACCGGTTGCGCCGGCTTGAAGCTTGGCCAGCAAGGTCTCATTGGAATCATAGGTATCGACGATCACTTTGACCCCGCACTCCTGCTCAAACCGATTCAGCACCTCCTGAGCGATGTAATCCGGCCAGTTGAACAGGTAAAGCTCTTTCGAAAGCTTCGATCGATCGCCGCAGGAGTCTTCCAAACCAGGGGAAGAAGCGGGAGCGGCGGGTGAGATCGAAGGGGGGGCTGGCGTCGGTGCGGCTGCTGGAGCCCCGCATGCGGCCAGGAGGGTCATCAGAACCAGCAGACAGAAACCACGCCCGGCGATTCCCATGGCTGCACCTCCTCTCCGAGATATATGGGCGTTGCAATGCTGGGTCCTTACATCTGGGGACGCCGCATCGCATCGCCGGTAACGACCTGCTCGGGAAGAGCCCCGGGGCAAGGGCTGTTCGACGCGACCCCTTACCCCCTCATCCTCCCTCTCCCTCAGCTCTTTCCAGGAGGGGTTGGGTGGAGCCCCTTCAGCGGCCCCACCCAACCCCGAAAGCTCTACGGCAGGCTCAATCCTCGCGGCTGAGGATCTCCGATGCGATCCCGGCCTTCGCCAGCTGTTCCTCCAGGCGACAGCGGGCTTTCTCGATCAGGGCCTGTGCCTCCTCTGGAGTAGAGGCGGTGGCGGAAAAGTAAATCCGGAGGCGAACGCCAGGACCAAAGGCCCGGGCCCGGGACTTGATATATACCTGGGGCAGTTGACGCCGGATTTCCTCCAACAAAGGCGCCAGGCGGGATTCATCCCCACAATCGACAAGCATGCGGAGCTCGGCAAAGCCCGCCCTCCCAAAACGGGATTGAAGATAGGGTGCAAGGGCGCCTTGAACGATCGCTTTCATCTCCTCAGGGACTCCGGGGAGGCAGATCAAAGGGGTGGGTTCGAGGGGGAGAAGAACCCCAGGAGCAACGCCGACCGGATTGGCCAGGGGCACCGCCCCCTGGGGTAGAAGCGCCATCTTGCGGCGCGGCGGCGTGAGCTCCGGGCTGGCCACGTAGCCTGCCGCGGCCAGGGCCTGATATCGGTCCGCCACCATCCGAAGCGCCTGGGGATGCTCTTCCAGCGGCCGGCCCGTGGCCAGCGCTACCGCGATTAACGTCCGATCATCCTCCGTTGGCCCCAGGCCACCGGTCGTGAACACCAAGTCCGGCCTTCGTCGCAATGCGCCTTCCAGTTCGGATCGGATCGCTTCCACATCGTCCGGCAACAGAGCGGCCCGCCCCACCTTTCCCCCCAGCCCAGTGAGGAGACGACATAACCAGGATGTGTTGGTGTCAACCACCTCGCCCAGCAACAACTCGTTCCCGATGGCGAAGATCTCCACCGTCGGGGAGGAAGACCCCATGGGGCTCACTCCGGGCCGGACGGGTTAGGGACCGAACGGCTCATCACCCGCTCAATGCTGGCGATCAACTCCGAGGGCCCGAAAGGCTTGGTGAGATAATCATCCACGCGGGCGATGTGAAGCCCCAGAATGCGATCGACATGCTGCGCTCGGGCCGTGACCACGATCACCGGGATGTTGCGCAGCTCGGGATCCGCTTTCATCTGCTGGTAAACTTCCCAACCATCGATATCCGGCATCATCAGATCCAGCAGGACGAGATCCGGCTTCTCCCGTCGGATGACTTCGATGCCCTCCACGCCTCCCGTCGCCCACCCCACCAGCTCATAGCCGCGTCGGGTGACGATCAGCCGGATCAGATCGATCATGTCCTGATCGTCTTCGATGCACACGATGCGGATCTTTCTCCGATCCCCTTCAGCCATGCGGAACTCCTTACCTGAGAAAGTCACCCTGTTGTGACCCAAGGGAACCCAAAGCTTTCCCCAGGGGCGTAAGCCGCCTCTGACGGCTCACGTCCCCCGGGAACATCCATCGCGCCTCCCGCTTTCCCGAGCGCAGACCGGGGCGGGCAGCCCTTCCATCAGCGCCCCTAAAAGCCTTCAAAGGGAGAAATACTGTAATTTACTAAAGTTTAATGGGAACAGATCCTTCTGACAAACGAATTGGATTTTCCAGGGGAACGCAACACGAGAAAAGTTGGAAGGATAAGGCGATCGGCAAAGCCGCCTGCCCCATCACCCAGCTCTCCCATACACCGTGGGGCATCATCCCTCATCCTCGCGGACCACCCGAATATGAAGCTCCTGCAACTGGCGCTCATCCACCTCCGATGGGGCGTCGAAGAGGAGATCCATGGCGCTGGCGGTTTTCGGGAAGGCGATGACCTCCCGGATATTCGGCTCATCGGCCAGGAGCATCACCAGACGGTCCAGGCCCAGGGCGATCCCCCCGTGAGGCGGCGCGCCGAACTCGAAGGCTTCCAGCATGTGACCGAAGCGGGCGCGAGCCTGCTCCGGCGTGTAGCCCAGCAACCGGAAGACCTTTTCCTGAACATCCCGACGATGGATCCGGATGCTGCCCCCCCCGATCTCATATCCATTGCACACGATATCGTAGGATTTCGCCCGAACCGACGCCGGATCCGTTTCCAGGCGATCCAGATCCTCGTCCATCGGCGAGGTAAATGGATGATGCATCGCTTCCCAGCGGCCCTCCTCCTCATTCCACTCAAACATGGGGAACTCCAGGATCCATGCGAAGGCGAACTCGTCCGGATCGGCCAGTTGCAACCGATCCCGAAAGAGCAACCGCAGCCCTCCCATGGCTTTGGCCACCGTCTCCGGCGCGTCCGCCACCATACAGATGAGATCCCCCGTTCCCGCGCCCGTCCGTTCCGCGATGACCGCCCGCTCCCCCTCGGTGAGGAACTTCGCTGCTCCCCCTTTCACGCCGTCCCCGGTGAAGGCTAAGGTGACCAGACCCTGGGCGCCCAGGGATTTCACATAAGTCGTCAGCTCGTCGATCTCCCGGCGACCGTAGCCTGCGCATCCGGGGGCCCGCAACGCCTTCACCTGGCCTCCGCTCTGCACCGCTGCCCGGAACACTTCGAACGCGCTCTCCCGGAACACATCGGTCAGATCCACCAGTTCCATACCGAACCGGAGGTCGGGCTTGTCGGAGCCATACCGGGCCATCGCCTCCGCGTAGGTGAAGCGGGGGAAGGGAACGCGGAAACGCTTATGCGGGGTCACCCTCTGGGCCACCTCGATCAGCAAGCCTTCGATGACCTGAAGGATGTCCTCCCGGTCCACAAAGGACATCTCCAGATCCAGCTGCGTGAACTCCGGCTGCCGATCGCCCCGCAGATCCTCATCGCGAAAACATCGGGCGATCTGGTAGTATTTCTCCAACCCCGCCACCATCAATAGCTGCTTGAGCTGCTGGGGGGATTGGGGGAGGGCATAGAACTTCCCTGGATGGAGCCGGCTGGGGACGATGAAGTCCCGCGCCCCCTCCGGCGTGCTCTTGATCAGAATGGGCGTCTCCACCTCCACGAACCCCCGGGCGTCGAGATAGTCCCGGATGACCCGGGTAGTCTGATGGCGCAGCATCAGGTTCCGCTGCATCCGGGCGCGGCGCAAATCCAGGTAGCGATAGCGCAGGCGGACCATCTCATCGATCCGACGGCCGTCCTCATCGATAGAAAAGGGCAGCGGACGGGCGGGGTTCAGAATGCGGACCTCATGCGCTTCGACTTCGATTTCCCCCGTCGGCAGGTTCGGGTTCTCCGCGCCGACCGGGCGTCGGCGAACGAGGCCGCGGACCTGGATCACATACTCCGAGCGGACTTCATCCAGCGCCGCATGCGCCGAGGCCGAACGGGAGGGATCGCCTACCACCTGCACGATGCCGCTGCGATCCCGCAGATCGATGAAGATCAATCCTCCATGGTCCCGACGGCGATGAACCCAGCCCGCCAGCTCGACCGCCTGGCCGATGTGCGTCGGACGCAACTCTCCACACCCGTGGGTCTTCAACATATAGACCTCCCTTCAGAAGGACAAGGTGCGATCATGTTACGCCATGGGCAACTTCAGGCATCGAGTCCCATCCCCGCGCGTTCAGGAGGAAAGCGGGCCAGGCCCCTCCCCTCCTCCTCCCCCCTCCCCGGAGGCCCTGAGGAGGGGGAGAGAAAATCTTTTTTGGGCTGGGGCACCGCCTTCGACGGCGCCCCAACCCAAAAACCCGCGGAGAGCTTGGAAGTTGTTCAATAGCGTATGTTGGGATCCGCCGCCCCGCCTGCCCTAAAAGCCCCTCGAAAAAGCTGGGCCGCCCTCCTGCGGGCGGGCGGCCCAGAACGGATCTCATTCGCCTGACCTCCGGTGATCAAAACGTCCTCACCGCCCCCCGCTATGGAGATCGGGAGACGTCGTTCTCCGGGATATCCCTATTCCAATTCAAAACCAGATCGTTCACCCCTGCCATGGCGCCTACATCCTCTCACCTTCTGGTAGAGAGCATAGCACAGGCCCCTTCGATTGCCAAGCGAAGGCGCAAAATCGATCAAGCGTTATCCGGGTTAATAGAGGACCCTGCAACCATCCCGCACTGCGTGGGGAAGGGAGAAGATTGCGGGCGATGAGGGTTCAGAGGACGATCTAATGATCCGACAGATGCGGGCGCAGACCCGCTGCCGCAGCAGCCAGAAGCACCTCTTCCCCTAATCCGGCTTCTAACTGCCTCATAGCGCTTCTTAATTGATCCGAGGGCACCACCAGCAACGCATACTCCTGGGCCTGCTGCAACAGGTCCCTACAGGTCCTCCCGGCATCCGGATGCCCCAGGCTTAATCCCTCCAGACAGACATTCTCATCCGGATGGAACTGCTGGATAAATCGCTCCCCCACCTCCTGGCCACCGAAATGGGCACATAGCACAGAAAGCAGACTGAAGACGGCCTGAATATATGCCTTCGCCAGCTCTGCGGGTGAAGGTTTGGGAACCGTCCCGCGGACGGCGTAGGCAAGCAGGATTCCTAAATCTGGCTTCTCATTGATTGAAAGGCCCCCATGCTTGCCCCACGGGGTGAGCAGCCAGTAGACGACCGGGGATGGCTCCTCCTCCCTCAGAGCGAGCAACGCATAAGGCCGCCCGAACAGCGTGACCGGGTGGGGACCACTATACTCCTGGAGCGTGAGCTGGCGCAGGATCTTCTGGATCCAATCCTCCGGCACTCCCAGAATCGCTCCCAAGCGCTCCCCGGCGAACCTCCCCACATCCGCATTCCCCATCGCCTTCATCAGGCGGGGATCCACGAAGGATGTCCGTCCCCCCTCATCGGAGAGCAAGACCCAGACTTCTTGAGGACGAGGCGAAGGCGCAGAGGCCAGCACCTCCTCCACTCGGATCGATGGGAAGGGCATAGACCATCGCAGATACATGCCGGTTAGAAGAATCTGATAGGAGCCAATGTAAAGGAGGTCAAAAAGAATGCTAAGAGTCGTAGCTTGATCATTAGGATAATAGAGGTCACGCCACTGAGCGTAAAAATAAATTTGATTAGAAAACACATACAAAAACATTCCGATTGATATGAGAGTCCAACTCTTTCCCAATACTCCCCGATAAAGGGCGAGTGTTAGGGTGAAGGCACCGATCATCATGGGCAGATACAAAAGCTCATAGAGCAGGCTCACAACGAACTCGAGCCAATTCCCAGACGGTTCCAGGAGCATCGGCGCGATCACGAACCAGCCCGCCCCAGTTGTGAACACCAGGATCATCCCTGCCGCCACAACCCGTCTCCATCCCTGGAGAGCCAGACGAAGAAAGCGAATCTGGAGCGCAAAGAAAACCACCAGGAACAAATCGCCCATCAGATAGAACAAATCGTCCCAGAAGGGATACACAGAGGCTTGAATCACCAGATCGTTAAGGGTCCAGATCACGTCGCCGACGGTCCAGGATCCCAGCGCCGCGGTCAGCAGGGCCCATATCCGACGGGCTCGCTGGCCTGTTTCGGTTGAGCGGTAAATCTGATAGGAGAGCCAGGTGCCCAGCGCAGCCAGAACAATCGGGTAGAGATTGGTATTGATGAGGCGGGCGATGGGCAGAGGTAAGAAAACAAACGCGGCAACGGCACCCAACAGCGCCGCACCATTCAAAGCCAAAAGGCGGATCCCAAGCGATGGCTTCCCTGCACCTGCCATCTTTATCTCCTCGTGAGAAGAGGGCCTTAAAAAGCCTGGGGCTCTCCTTCACACTTCATCGATTTTCCCTTTTCATCACTCTCCAGTGGGTGGGAAGGGGAGATAGAAACATGTCGGGGGGCAGGGCCTAATATCTTTTCCATAGTCACCACCCTACGTCTCCTACGGCTTTATCCAGTTATCCACTGGGGATCGGAGGAACCGAAGCCCGTCCGGAAGGCCATGGCCCCTCCCCCTTTCTCTCTCCTCCCCACGGTCCTCTGGGCCGTGGGGAGGAGAGAAGAGAAGAAAATCTTTCGGGGACGGTGCGAGGGGCAAAGGCCCCGCGCACCGTCCCCGAAACCCCCCAAATGAAAAATGGACGAAGCGCTAGGCAAGATGCCCGGCTGGCAAGTTGGGTTATGATAAAACCTGGGGAGGCCCGCGATACTCTGTTCCAGGGAGGAAACCATGCCGTTCGCGACCGTCAATGGCATCCGCCTGATCTACGATATCCGCGGCCAGGGGATCCCGGTGCTCTGGATCCACGGCTTCCCCCTGGGGCGCTGGCTTTGGGATCCGCAGGTGGAGGCCCTGGGGGATATCGCTCGCTCTATCGCGGTGGATCTGCGGGGGTTCGGCGGAAGCAGCGTTCCGGAAGGCCCGTATATGATGGACGGTTATGCAGCCGACCTGCGCGGATTGTTGGACATCCTGGGGATCGATCGGGCCGTGCTGGCCGGGCTTTCGATGGGCGGCTACGTCGCCTTCGCCTTCTACGCCGCCTACCCAGAACGGGTCCGGGGCCTCATCCTGGCGGACACCCGGCATCAAGCGGATACGCCGGAGGCGCGGGCGAACCGCTATGCCGTGATCGAACGGATCCAGGCTGAAGGGACGCGCGCCGCAGTGGAGGCGTTCCTCCCCCGCCTGTTCGGTGGGACCACCCAGCGCGAGCGGCCAGAACTGGTAGAAACCTTGCGACGCAAGATGATGACGAACCCCGCCGCCGGGCTGATCGGGGCCCTCCAGGCGATGGCCGAACGTCCGGATCGCACGGGGCTCCTTCCCTCCATCCAGGTCCCGACGCTGGTGATCGTCGGGGAGGAAGATGCGGTAACCCCACCGGACGTCGGCCGCCAGATGGCGGAAGGGATCCCCCACGCCCGGCTGGTGGTGATCCCCCGGGCCGGCCATCTGGCCAACGTGGAGGCCCCCGAAGCCTTCAACGAGGCGGTCCGGGCTTTTCTACAGGAACTCGTAGAATAGATCCAGCCATCCATGGCCTGTCCGTGTAGACGGGCAGACGCCGGATGGTCAGCGTGACATCAGGAGTTGCGCCGTTCATTTCCTCAGAGAGGCCCTGGGAGGGAGCCGGGCGCCTTCGGCGCCTGAGAATGTCCCTCTTTTTCCGCGCCGCGAAGCGGCGTGAAAACAAGGAAGGAA
>NZ_JANWXB010000034.1 GCF_025055495.1 Thermoflexus sp.
TCGGCCAGGAATTCCACTCGAAGCAATCGATAGGTCCGCGCCAGCCGGTTGTGCCAATCAGTCGGCATCACCTGATCTGGCATGAAGCCATCGTCCAGGAGGATGGTCTGGAAACCCGCCGCTTGGAAGCAGCGGCGGGCAAGCTCCTCGAAGCCCAGGCGTTCCCGCGCCTCCAGGATCGCCTCCAGCCTCGGCTCGCATCCCAGCAATTCCGCGATCTCCCGCATGCTACGGCGGAAGAAGAGGGTCCCCTGCCCGTGATGGGTGACCACCTCAGCGGCGTAGCCTTCCGTGAAGGCTGAGGGATACGCAAAGGTCCGCGCGTGCTCGGGGCGCAATAAATTATGAGCGTGCTGATCGATGAGCGGGATGTCCGATAGATCCACGTTCTTTATCCTCCAGGCCTTCATGCTCGAACGCTCGAATTTTCCACTTAATAGCGTTCCAGCAGGATCTGAACCTCCTCCTCGTGAGGGAGATCCTTCATTGCCTCCCACTCCGCGCGACGCACCGCGAGGTAGGAACGCGCGAGCTCCGGACCCAGCGCTTGAAGAAGGGCCTCATCCTCCTCCAGAGCCGCGATGGCCTCACCCAGGCTCGCCGGCAACGGCCGGATGCCGCGGGTCGCCCGTTCCTGCTCCGATAGATCCGCTGGATCCACCTGCACCGGCTCGCCGGGATCCAGCCCTTGCTCCAGCCCATCCAATCCCGCCGCGATCATCGCCCCGAGGGCCAGATAGGGGTTACAGGACGGATCCACTGTTTTCAGCTCGACATGGGTGATCGGCCGGCCCGCCGGCGGCTGAGGCACCCGCACGGCCGCCTCCCGGTTGCCATAACCCCAGCAGGTGAAGGCCCCGCTCCAGAAGCGAGGGCGAATCCGCTTGTAGGAGTTCGGGCTGGGAGTGGTGAAGACCATAAGAGCAGGCAAGTGATGAAGGATCCCGGCGATGAACGTCTGGGCCTCTAGGGATAGCGCCTCCGGACGGCGAGGATCGGCGGTCCGGTTTTGATCGCCTTGCCATAAGCTGAAATGGAGATGAGCGCCGTTGCCGGCTTTATCCGGGAAGATCTTAGGGACAAAAGAGGCGATGAGGCCATGACGGCGGGCGACCGCCCGCACGGTCTCCCGGAAGATGATCTGGTTGTCCGCTGCCCGTAGCGCCTCGGCGTAGCGAATGGGCATTTCGAACTGCCCCGGGCCGGATTCCGCGTAGATCATCTCGGGGACGATCCCCTGAGCTTCCAGAGCGGAGGACAGCTCCTCCAGCATCGGTGCTAAGACGTCCAGGGCAGCCGTCTGAGCGAACACTGTGGAATCCGCTGGGACTACCCGATCGCCCTCCCGGCGCAACAGATAGAATTCATTCTCGAAGGCGGCTCTGATCTGCCATCCATGCTGCCCGGCCCATTCGATCATACGGCGGAGGAAGGAGCGTGGACAGTGAGGCCACGGGGCCTCCCCCTCGTGGATATCCGTCAGCACCCGGGCATGCCCTGGGGCATAGGGGAGCAGGGTGAAGGTCGACCAGTCCGCCCGCATATGGACCTCGCCGGCGGGAGTTAATCCGGAACCGGAGGCCAGGGCATCCACCATCACCGGGACGGCCTGCTGGGCAGCGGCGATCCCTACGCCTGCGCCCTCCAGGTAATCCTCCAGGAAGGCGGTGTGGACAGCCTTGGCCCGGATAAGGCCCGCGTTGTCGCACCACAGGAAGCGCACATAGCGAATCCCATGGCTACGGATCGCCGCCCGGATCTCGTTCTTCCAATCCGTCATGGTCTCTGCCTCCCGAACGATGGAATCGGAAGATGAGGACTTTGACTTACTGTAAGAAGAGCCAAGAGGCTTGTCAAGAGGCGAGTGCTGTCCGCTTGTGATCCCCATAGCCCATTGCTTACCGCTGACGGATATCCGGTTTCGATCCGACCGATAAGCTCTACCCTTCTATGGCTCAAAAGAGGATGGAGGCGTGGCTCTGCCGATCCCCTCGGAAAAACCCAATGTTAGATTTATTAATACCTTGTTAAATGATGATGATTGTTATTTTAATAAACAAAAACATCAAAATAAACCCCCCGGTCATTGACAAGCAATTACATCAAAATTACAATTAACGTAGCAGCGGGTGGCTGAAGAACCCAGCGGATCTCCTTTCCCCTGAAGCATTGGGAGGTGCCCCATGGCCAAGCTGCTTCGAGTGAACATGACGGATCTGACCGTCCGCTTTGAGGACGTGCCGGAAAAGTATGCCCTGCTCGGCGGTCGAGGTCTGACTTCCAGCATCATCTACGATGAAGTGCCCCCGCTCTGCCACCCTCTCGGGCCGGACAACAAGCTGGTGATTGCCCCGGGCATTGTGAGCGGCACGAAGGCGCCCACCTCCGGCCGGACCTCCTTCGGTGGCAAGTCCCCGCTGACCGGCACCATCAAGGAAAGCAACGCCGGTGGTCTCTCCTCCCAGAAGATCGCCCGCCTGGGTATCAAAGCGATCATCGTGGAAGGCCAGCCCAAGGACAAGGACCGCTTCTATGTCCTGAAAGTCGATAAAGACGGCGCCCGTCTGCTGCCGGCGGACCATCTCAAAGGGAAGGGGATGTATGAGGTCTGCGACCTCCTCTGGAAGGAGCATGGGGAGGGCGTAGCCATCATCGGCATTGGGCCGGCCGGGGAGATGCGAATGGCAGCTGCTGGGATTTGTGTGAACGATCCGGAGAACACTGCCGGACGCTATGCCGGCCGGGGCGGCTTGGGCGCTGTGATGGGCTCCAAGGGCCTCAAGGCCATTGTGATCAATGACCGAGGCGGACCCGGGGTGGAGATCAAGAACCCCGAGCTCTTCGAGCAAGGCATCAAGAAGCTGACCCGAGCCTCCCTCACCCACGATGTCACGAAGAAGGGCGGTGCCTTGAACACCTATGGCACCAACGTCCTGGTGAACATCATGAATGAGGCCGGCGGCTATCCCACGCGGAACTTCTCCTCCGGACGCTTTGAGCTGGCCTCCCAGATCAGCGGCGAGACGAAGGCCGAGACCATCCGCAAGCGCAACGGCGAGGGGATGACCGGCCATCCCTGCCATCCTGGTTGCATCATCCAGTGCTCAGATCGCTGGGCGAATCCCGATGGGACCTTCAAGGTCTCCGTGATGGAATATGAGTCGGTCTGGGCGCTGGGCGCCAACTGCGGGATCGGGGATCTGGATAAGATCGCCGATCTGATCTGGCTCTGCAACGACATCGGGCTGGACACCATTGAGATGGGCGACACCATCGCCGTGGCCATGGAGGCTGGGTTGTTGCCCTTCGGGGATGCCGATGGCGCGATCCGTCTGCTCAACGAAGAGGTCCGCCACGGCACCCCGCTGGGCCGGATCCTGGGCAACGGCTGTGTCTTCACCGGCCGCGCCTTCGGCGTCACCCGGGTCCCGGCGGTGAAAGGGCAGGGGATGCCTGCCTATGAGCCGCGGGCGGTGAAGGGGATCGGCGTGACCTATGCGACCTCCACCATGGGTGCGGATCATACCGCGGGCTACACCATCGCCCCGGAGATCCTGGGGGTCGGCGGCAAGGCGGATCCCTTCGCGGTCCAGAAGGCGGATCTCTCCCGCGCCTTCCAGGCCACCACCGCTTTCATCGACTCCACGGGCTACTGCCTCTTCGATGCCTTCTGTGTGCTGGATATCCCGGAGGGCTTCGAGGGCATGGTGGAGTCGTGCGCCGGCGTGCTGGGGGTGAACTGGACCACCCAGGACGCTGTCCGGCTGGGCTATGAGATCATCCGCAAGGAGCGGCTGTTCAACGAGGCCGCCGGGTTCACCAATGCCCATGACCGCCTGCCGGACTTCATGACCAAGGAGCCGCTCCCGCCGCACAACACCGTCTTCGATGTCCCGCCGGAGGAACTGGACGCGGTGTATGACTTCAGCAAGTGGCCGAAGGAGGTCGTGGGCGAGGTTGCTGCCTAAGGCACGCCATACCCGCGTCGCCTGAATGTGTTGGGGGGTGGGGAGAGCGATGATTCCTCACCCCCCAATGAGTTTTAGAACGGGCCAGGTCATCCCAGGCGGCTCCGCCCTTCTCTCTGTAATTCAAAAAGCCGTGGGAAGAGAGCCTCTCATAGCGCTTCATCTCGCAGCGTAGATCGCGCGATGTGCGGGAGCCCATGCTTCATGATTGAGATCCATCTTTACGGCGACCTTCGTCGTTACATCGGACAGGAAGATCCCCGCCAGGACGCGGTGGCCTTGGTGCATGCTCGTTCCGAGCTAACCGTTGCGGAGGCTCTTCAGGAGCTGGGGGTTCCTCTGGATGAGGCCCGGCATATCTTCATTAATGGCCTTTATGATCCGGAGGGGTTAGGGCGGAAACTAAGGGATGGCGATCGGATTGGGGTTTTCCCTCGCAACATGACCATG
Organism: Thermoflexus sp.; assembly: GCF_025055495.1. GTDB lineage: Bacteria > Chloroflexota > Anaerolineae > Thermoflexales > Thermoflexaceae > Thermoflexus. The sequence goes on from NZ_JANWXB010000034.1 coordinate 4,419, forward strand.
CCGCATATCCGCCTGTTTGCTCCCCGGGCCAAACGTGAATCCTTAGCGTAGCTCAGCCTGCGCTCCGAGCTTCTTTACCTCGCAGTGCAGCGGGGCAGGCGGTTTTGTCGTTCGCTCCGCTGTGCCAATCTCCAAACTTACAACATGGCAACCGTCACCCATCATCCGGAGTGGGCGCTATGATTGAGGTTCATCTTTATGGCGATCTTCGACGCTATGCCGGCAAAACCGATCCTCGCGAAGAAGCGATTGTGTGGATCCCTTATCGGCCTGGGTTAACCGTGGCGGATGTGCTGCGGGAGATCGGCATCGATCCCGAACGTGAGGTGAGCAACATTTTCATCAATGGACACTATGATTATCACGCTCGATCCCGGCCGATCCAGGACCGGGATCGTCTGGGAGTGTTCCCGCGAAACATGGCATTGTTATACTGTTAGTGCCTTGTCCGTTTTTGATTGGGGATTTTTCGAGGGCGGTGCTGGGGGCCTTCGGCCCCCGGTACTGTCCTCGAAAAATATTTGCTTCCTCCTCCTCACGGCCCAGACGGTCGTGAGGAGGGGGAAACAATAGGGAAAGGGTCATTGCCTTCCGAATGAGCTTCAGCTCCCCAAATCTCCAGTTCATAACTGGACAAAACAATAGTAAGGAAGCAAGAATACATGTGGACGTTGTGTTGTTGGCTTCCTTAGGAGCTTTGGGGACGGCCTTAAGCCATAGCCCCTCCCCATGGCCTCTGGGCCATGGGGAGGGGGGAGCCAAACCCCAGGAGGTGAGGAGCTACGTAACTCCTAAGAGCAATAGTGATCGAATTCCAAAATCATATTGAAATGAAGCCTTAAGGATGCCAACGAAACGGCCCTGCTTGAGATGCAAATTCCATGTGAAGTGAAAAGGAGCAAAGGGATATGCAGGTGAAAGTGCAAGTTTATGCGATCCTGCGGCAATATATCCCGGATGCAAGCCAAGGCCCTCTGGTCATGGAGGTCCCCGAGGGGATAACCGTGGGGCAATTAATTGAACGGCTGCCGATCCCGTCCGAACTGGCCCGTGTGGTCTTCGTGAACGGGACCCGCCAGGAGCCGGATTGGGTCCTTCGGGAAGGCGACGAGATCGGAATCTTCCCACCGATTGCGGGAGGAAAAGACAACGGATAGCGATTCGACTGGGGAGGGAGCCCATCGCCCTATTCTGGGAAGAGGCGATAACGGGGATGGCCTTCCCCACATCGCTCTTCCTCCGTAGTCCGAAGGGCCACAGGGATAAAGAAGAGAGGAGCACAATCCTGATCCCTCTGCAGCAGTTTGGCCTTTGACCGCTCCTCCATATTCTGGTATTCCTCCGGTACCCAAATTAAAATAAACGTGTTTATCCTAAACCCCGGAGGTGCATCATGGCGCACACACTTCCCCCCCTTCCTTATCCCTATGATGCCCTGGAGCCTTACATCGATGCTCAGACGATGGAGATCCACCACACCCGCCATCACCAGGGCTACGTGAACAACCTCAATGCCGCCCTGGAGAAATATCCCGATCTCCAGGACGTGCCTGTGGAAACTCTCTTGCGGAATCTCCCCAGCGTCCCTGAGGACATTCGGGAAACCGTCCGCAACAACGGTGGGGGTCACGCCAACCACAGCCTCTTCTGGACTGTGATGAAGCCCGGTGGGGGCGGGGAGCCGAGCGGAGCGCTGGCCGAGGCCATCGAGAAGACGTTCGGGAGCTTTGCGAACTTCAAGGATCTTTTCACCAAGGCGGCAATGGGCCGCTTCGGCAGTGGCTGGGCCTGGCTCAGCATGACAGCCTTTGGGAAGCTGGTGGTGCACTCCACTCCAAACCAGGACAACCCCGTTATGGAGGGCTTGCTCCCTCTCCTGGGCTTGGATGTCTGGGAGCATGCTTACTACCTGAAATACCAGAACCGCCGAGCGGATTACGTGCAGGCCTGGTGGAACGTGGTGAACTGGGACCAGGTGGCCGCCAACTATGCGAAGGCCCTGGAAACCATTCGCACCGGTGTCCGGGCCTGAGGGTCAGGAAGCGTATCGTGCCGGGAAGCGGGCGCGCGGTCCACAGATCGCGCGCCCGCTTTTGCTTTTACATGAAGCGCAAGACGGTTCGCTTCCCCCAAAGGAAGCTTATATCCCCCTTCCGCTGGGCCAGGGGTCATAGGGAAGGGGCCTTGTTTGCGCTAAAATAAATCCAGATTCTCTTTCTCTGGATCGAAGAGGCGTATTCCATGCCGCTGACCCTTCAGGAAGTCGCCCGGCAGATCCGTGAGGCGCTGGAGGATCCAGAACGAGGGGAAAGGGAAGCCTGGCTGCCGATTCGAGAGTTCCTGGACGAGTTCCGGGCAGCCGATCCTCACACCCGAGAGGCGATGATCGCAGATCGGCCCGATCCAGCGGGGGACCCACGGTTCGACGCCTATCTGGCTGCTCTGGCCGAGTATCTGGCGCTCCGACACGGATTGCCGGTGCCGGTCTGGGTGGAGGAGTCGAACCGCTTCCTGGATCGATGGTGGTTTCCAACCTCCTTCCGCAGCCTCCACGCCATGGCGCTGGTGGAAAGCCCCGCTTCCTTCCGGCGCCGAGGGATTTTCATCGATCATACCGAGTTCGAGCGCTGCTAATCCTTTGTCATTCATTTCATAAGGAAAAACGGAGCTCGAAATGTGATGGGCCGAGATGAAATCCTCCGCACATTAAGACGTCTGGCCTCCCGCCTTCACGAGCGTGGGATCCAGGGGGATCTCTACCTGGTTGGGGGCGCTGCAATGGCAGTGGCCTACAATGCCCGTCGCGCTACCCGTGACATTGACGCGATCTTCGAACCGAAGATGGAGATTTATCAGGCGGCGCGAGAAATCGCAGAGGAACTGGGCCTCCCCGAAAACTGGCTGAACGATGCGGTGAAGGGCTTTATCGGGATGGGGAAACCGGATCCGCATCCGATCCCCGTCTTTGATGAGCCTGGTCTTCGGGTGATGGCGGCCTCACCCCGCTATCCTCTGGCCATGAAGCTTTTGGCTGCTCGACGAGAAGATGAAGAGGACATCCGTTTCTTGCTAAGCCTGTTGGACATCCGCCGGCCGGAGGAGGCCCTCCAGACACTGATGGAAGTCTATCCCGAAGCCCGTATCCCTCCCCGGGCCCGTTTTCTCATCGAGGAACTCCTTGGACCTGCAGAGGCGGAACCTTCCTGAAAGGAGGAACTTCTATGGCCTCCCTGCGTGAACTCCATGGGCGCGGGCAATCCGTCTGGCTGGACGAGATCCGTCGGGAATGGCTGACGAACGGGGAGCTGGCCCGATGGATCGAACGTGGCGTCACCGGCGTGACGAGCAACCCCACGATCTTCGAGCGCGCCATCACCACCAGCCCGGCTTATGATGAGGCGATCCGCGATCGCTTATTGCGGGATCCGGAGCTGGAGACCCCCGCCCTCTATGAAGCGCTGGCGGTGGAGGACATCCAGATGGCCGCTGATCTTCTGCGTCCGGTTTATGAGGCCACGGAGGGCGCGGATGGCTTCGTCAGCCTGGAGGTCTCCCCCCATCTGGCTCACGATACCGAGGGGACGATCGCCGAGGCCCGGCGGCTATGGCGCGCAGTGGATCGCCCGAATTTGATGATCAAGGTGCCGGCGACCCCGGCGGGCATCCCCGCCATCGAGGCGCTGATCGCCGAAGGGGTGAACGTCAACGTCACTCTGATCTTCTCGCCCGCCCACTACGAGGCGGCGGCGCAAGCCTATTGGCGAGGCTTGGGACGGCGGGCGGAGGCTGGGAAGGACCTGCGGACGGTGGCCTCGGTGGCCTCCTTCTTCGTCAGCCGCATCGACACGGCGGTGGATCGCCTGCTGGAGACCATGGGGACCCCCGAGGCCTATGCGCTGCGGGGGAAGATCGCCGTCGCGGTGGCTAAACAGGTTTACCGGATGTTCCGCGCGCGCTTCATGCCGGACGCCTTCCCAGATCTCCAGGCCCGAGGCGCGCGCGCCCAGCGGGTCCTGTGGGCCAGCACCAGCACCAAGAACCCGGCTTATTCCGATGTGAAATACGTGGAGGAGCTGATCGGTCCGAACACGGTGAACACGATGCCGAGGGCCACGCTGCAGGCCTTCGAGGATCATGGACGGGTGATCGGGGACACCGCGCTGGAGGGATGGGAGGAAGCCGGAGCGGATCTCGCTGCATTGGCCCGGCTGGGGATCGATCTGGAGGAGATCCTGGAGCGTCTGCAGGCGGAAGGGGTGGATGCTTTCAGCCGCTCTTACGAGACCTTGCTGGAGGCGCTGGAGCGCAAGCGGGCAGCGATTCTGACCGCCGTCCGCCCCCAAGAGGTTTAGTTTTAATTTAGGTGCACCCTCCACATCCCTGAAGATCTTTCCGGGAGGCACGCGATGAAGTGGGCACAGACCGAAACATTGCCTGGGTTCCTGGCAGGTGCCCTCACCCTGCGGCCTTTCACCGGCGAGCGAGTCATGGTGGTCCGGGTGGAAGCGCCGGCGGGGGCCACAGTTCCCCCTCACTCCCATCCTCATGAGCAGATCACCATGGTCCTCCAGGGCCGCCTCCATCTGCGGGTGGCGGGCGAGGAAAGGGATCTGGGCCCTGGCGAGATCGTGCATATCCCCTCTGGAGTCGAGCATGAGGTCACGTTCCTGGAGGAGACGCTGGCGTTCGATGTTTTCCAGCCCCCGCGGGAGGATTTCCTGGCGCGCTTATCGGGCTGATGCCTAACGCCTTGAAGGTCCCCGGGTCTGCCGATAGGAGAGATCCTGACAATGGCTCCCCTCTGGACTTCCACCTACCAGCGCCTGTTGTTCCAGGAGCCCGAACCCGGCATCCTGGAGGTAGTGCTTCACCGGCCGGAAGCCCTTAATGCCCTCGATGCCGTCGCTCATCGGGAGCTGACTTACGTCTGGCGGGACATCGATGCGGATCCTTCCATCCGCGTGGTCCTGATCCGGGGATCCGGCCAGGCGTTCTCCGCTGGAGGAGATTTCACGCTGATCGAGGAGATCATGTCCGATCCCGAAGCCTGCATGCGGGTCTGGAAGGAGGCACGGGATCTGGTCTACAACATGATCCACTGTGGGAAGCCCATCGTCTCGGCCATCGAGGGGCCAGCGGTGGGAGCGGGGCTGGCCGTGGCCCTGCTGGCGGACATTTCCGTGGCCGCCCGAAGCGCTCGCTTGGTGGATGGCCATGTCCGGCTGGGGGTGGCGGCCGGGGATCATGCGGTATTGTTCTGGCCGCTTCTGATCGGGATGGCGAAGACAAAGTATTACCTGCTCCTCAACGAGCCGCTATCCGGCGAAGAAGCCGAACGGCTGGGCATGGTTTCGCTATGTGTGGAAGATGGGAAAGCCTATGAGGTCGCTCTGGAGATCGCCCGGCGCCTGGCCCGAGGAAGCGCCTCCGCCATCCGTTGGACGAAATACGCCCTGAACAACTGGCTCCGGATGGCCGGGCCGATTTTCGATGTCTCCACAGCCCTGGAATTCTTGGGCTTCCTCCTGCCGGATGCCCGGGAAGGCCTTCAAGCGCTCCGGGAGAAGCGCTCGCCCCGGTTTTCAGGAGAGGCGCCTCTTTAAGGATAACCCCTTGAACATAGAATCCAGCCATGGGCTTCCATCTTTCGGATTAATCTGGTATAATCCAGATGATTGGACCTGTGGCCCGGGTGTTTTCATCCCCTTCCGGGATGGATACCCGGGGAGGGTCTAACGTAACCCCGGCGGTGCTTCCATGGAGCGGATCTTCGTCGCCTACGTGCCTGCTTCATCACCTGAAGATGTGAAGCACGCGATCCATCGAGGCATACAGGCGCTGGGGATCCCGGTCCCCGCCCGTCGCAGGATCCTCATCCAGCCGGCCTGTCCGTGGGCCCATCCTCGCTTTGCTCCGCACGCCTTCACCCCCCTTGCGCTTCTGGAAGCTGTCCGGGTTCTGTTTTCTGACAACGTCCTCGTTATCGGCGCCAGCAGCCTGCCGGGATTTCCTTCCCGTTATGCCTTGAAGCAGGCTGGGTATTGGGCATGGGCCCGGCGCCACCGGGTCCCTCTGTGGCCCCTGGACGAAAGGCCTGCCCAGCGATCCGGAGAGGAAGCCCTGGTGCCCCAGGGCGTTCGCGAAGCGGATGGGTTGATCGCGCTGCCCCGATTGACTGGAAGCGGTTTCCTGGGGTTTGCTGGCGCTGCACGACATCATCTGTTCCTGTTATCTCCTTCCAGTCATCTGCAAGCCTACCCGCGTCTTCCAGAAGCGCTGATCGATGCCTTAACAGTTCGACCTCCAGATCTGATCGTCCTGGATGCCACCCAGGTCCTTCATCGAGGAGGCGAGCTGGCAGGCGAGCCGATCCCATTTTCCTTGCTGATCATCGGCACGAATATCCTCGCCGTCGATCGGATCGCCGCGGTGCTTTATGGCCTTGACCCGATGGAAGTCCCATGGATTCGGCTGGCGATCCAGCGGGGACTGGCTTCGCCCTCCATGGAGGATCTGCAGATCCTGGGCGATCTCTCCCTGGAAGACCTGCGCCATCTGGGAGAGAAGATCGTTCACGCGGATCCTTTGCCTGAGCGGTATGCATGGCCGCCTCAGGTGCGGGTTTACCGCTCGGAAGCCGAGCCCCTGTGGAATATCCCCGGAGCGTTGATGGAGACCCTGTGGGTGCTGGAACGGGGGGGGATCTCCCTGGCGAAGGCGCGGGAGGCCGCCATTGTGATCGGACCGATTGGGGAGCTGCCACGCCCGCGCACCGATACGG
>NZ_JANWXB010000159.1 GCF_025055495.1 Thermoflexus sp.
GGCGGCCCTGCCTGCCCTAAGGCCTCCTATGGCAAGGACCAGTTTAAAATTCTATCACATCTCGCCGTCCACAGTGTTCTACAAACCGACACCTGGGGGAATGAGCTGGTCTTGCAGACACCGAGCGGGAGAGCATTGTCCTCTGCACCATCCCCCAGAGTTCCGAATCGGGGTCGGGGATAGCCCGAATTCCATCCCGATGTTCTGGAGGCGCTCCAATGGATTGGCCAGCCGTTGCCGATGTGGTGATCGCTGGAGGCGGGGTGATGGGTTTGAGCACGGCCTACCACCTCTTGAAGAAATCCCCTGGCCTGCGCGTGGTCGTCCTCGAAAAAGGCCCCTTCTTCGGCTGTGGCTCCACCAGCAAGGCCGCGGGCGGCTTCCGCCATCAGTTCGCGACAGAGATCAACATCCGCCTCTCGCTCCTCAGCGTCCAGATGATGGAGCGTTTTCGGGAGGACCCTGGCGCGCCCCTCGAAATGCGGTTCTGCGGCTACCTCTTTCTCCTGACCCGTGAACAAGATGTAGAGGAGTTTCGCGCCCAGGTGGAGCTGCAACGCCGCTTGGGGGTCCCCACGGACTGGCTTAGCGGTGAGGAGATCCGCCGGCGTTTGCCGATGATGCGCCTGGAGGACGTGATCGCCGGGACTTTCTGTCGGCGGGATGGGCTGCTCAGCCCGATGGATCTGGTGAACGGCTACACGGCAGGCGCCCGACGCCTGGGCGGCCTCCTCTTCACCGATACGCCGGTGGTCGGCGTGCGAACTCGCGGAGGACGGATCGAGGCCGTGGTGACCCCGCGGGGGGAGATCGCTACGCCCATCCTGGTCAACGCGGCCGGGGCATGGGCCGCCCAAATCGGACAGATGGTGGGCGCAGAGCTTCCGATCGTCCCTTACCGGCGCCAGTATCTCGTCACCACCCCGATCCCGGAGATCCCGCCGGATTTCCCCATGGTGATCGATTTCGCGCAAAGCCTCTATTTCCATCGGGAGGGGGAAGGGATCCTGACCGGGATGTCGAATCGGGCGGAGCCGCCGGGGTTTAACGAACAGCTGGATCCGGAATGGGAATTGATCCATATGGAAGCGGCCATCGCCCGGATGCCGTTGCTGGAGCAGGCTGGGGTGCGCGCCCGGGTGGTCGGCCTCTATGAGGTGACGCCGGACGCCCATCCGATCATCGGGCGGATTCCGGTTGTGGCGGGATTCTACACCGTCGCCGGGTTCAGCGGCCACGGGGTGATGCACGGCCCCGCCGCCGGCCTGCTGATGGCGGAGGAGATCCTGGACGGACGGGCCCACACGCTGGATATCGCGCCGCTGCGCTGGGAGCGTTTGGTTCAGGCGGGCCGTTTTGCGGAATATAACGTGATTTGAATGTGGCACAGGCGGGGGCCTGGGGCAGGCACAGGGGCCTGCCCATATGGGCGGGCACGGGGGCCCGCCCCTACGAAAATACGTGGTGCGCCGGATTGTTTGTAGGGGCGACCCCCTGTGGTCGCCTTATCACGGGCAACCCCCTGTGGTTGCCCGATACGGGTGCCCCCCTGTGGTCGTCCCATACGGGCACCCCCATGGGGCCCCTACGGTTAGGCCGTTGGTTGCCCTAATCGGGCCCGCTCCTCCGCCGCCCGCGCCTCATCGATTTTTTCAAAGAGCGGGCGGATCTCCCGCAGGCGCTGGCCGGGCCGGAGCCGGCTGGGCTCCCAGCGGATCCGGGGGTCGGCCTCATACGTAAGCACCAGGTGCTCTCGTTCGGCTTCCGCCACCGGGCGCACCGACAGGCGTCCTACCAGATCCCCCTCATATCCTAGCATCTCGTGAACTCGTTGGCTGGAGAAGGGAAGGAAGGGTGCCAGGAGCACTTTCAGGCCGTCGATCGCCCGCATGGCGACGTAGATGGTCGTCCCTGCCCGGGTTCGATCCTCCCGCATCTCCTTCCAGGGCTCGCGCTCATTGAGGTAGCGATTCACCTCGGCGGCCAGCCCCATCACGGTCTCCAGGGCCTGCCGGAAGCGGCAGCCCTCGATCAGGCGCCCTACGGTTTCGAAAGACACATCGATCCGGGCCAGGATCTCAGCGTCCCGCGGTTCCATCAGGCCGGGCATGGGGACCTCGCCGTCGAAATGGCGGGCGGCGAAGGTGAGGACGCGGTGGACCAGGTTGCCCCAGATGGAGAGGAGCTCTTCGTTGTTATGGCGGATGAAATCCGTCCAGCGGAACTCCGCGTCCTGGGTCTCCGGCATGATCGCCGTCAGGTAATAGCGAAGGGCGTCCACTGCGTAACGCTCCGCCGCGTCCAGGGCCCAGACCGCCCAGTTGCGGCTGGTGGAGAATTTGTCCCCTTCCAGGTTCAAGAATTCGTTGGCCGGCACGTCGTAGGGCAGGGCCAGGCGTTTCGAGGGATCTTCCTCATATAGCCGTTCGGTTCCCATCAGCTGGGCGGGCCAGATAATGGTGTGGAAGGGGATGTTGTCCTTCCCAATGAAGTAAACGATTTTCGCCTCCGGATCATACCACCAGTCCTTCCAGGCCTCCGGGTTCCCGGAGATGGAGGCCCACTCAATGGTAGCGGAGAGGTAGCCGATGACCGCCTCGAACCACACGTAAAGCACTTTCCCCTCGAATCCCTCGAGGGGGACCGGGATGCCCCAGTCCAGGTCACGGGTGATCGGGCGGGGCTGGAGGCCCTGGCGGATATAGTTCAGGGTAAAGGTCAGCACATTCGGCCGCCAGTATCCTTTGTCGCGCAGATAATCCAGGAGGGATTCCGTGAAGGCGGGCAGGTTGAAGAAGTAGTGCTCGGTCTCCCGCAGCACCGGCACGCTGCCGTCGATCCGGCTACGAGGGTGGATCAACTGAGTGGCCTCCAACAGCGTCCCGCATCGTTCGCACTGGTCTCCCCGGGCCCGCTCGTAGCCGCAGATCGGACATGTCCCCTCGATGTAGCGGTCGGGCAGGAACCGGCGGGAAACCTCGGAATAGAACTGGCGCTGGGTCTGCTTGAAGAGGTAACCCTTCTCCAGGAGGCGCAAGAACATGTCCTGAGCCACCCGGTGGTGGTTCTCGGTATCGGTGTGGGTGAAGAGGTCGAAGGAGATGCCATATTTCTGCCAGGTCTCCAGGAAGATCCGATGATAGCGCTCGAACAGCGTCCGTGGCGGCACGCCTTCCCGGTCCGCCTGAACCGTGATGGGGGTCCCGTGGGAATCAGAGCCGGAGACCATCAGCACCCAGTTCCCCTTCAGGCGATGGTAGCGGGCGAAAATGTCCGCCGGAAGATACGCCCCGGCGATATGGCCCAGGTGCAATGGGCCGTTGGCGTAGGGCCATGCCACGCAAACCAGCACCTTTTCCGTCATCCGGCACCTCCTGAGGGAATTCGGATCAACCCAGCTTGGGGATTTGAGATGTAGGGCGGAGGGCCAAGCGCCCTCTGCCTCTAAAGCCCCAGAGGAATCGAACAGCGCAACTGCCCAAAATAAAAAAACCGCCGGCCGAGGCCGGCGGTCCGCGGGCGAAAACAGACCCGGCAGTCGGGGGGGCCTCAGGCCCCCGACCGCTGAGGGCGTCTTCGCATGATCGGCATCGGGACTGGAAGCATTCTCCTCCTCCCGTGCTGTCTCGAGGGAAACGGGTGGAGCCGCTTCTCCCTCCCCGAAGCGCCTGATGCCCCAGAGAGACCGATTTCATTCTAATCGAAATCGATCCGGGCGCGCAACCGAGACTATGCCTGCCGCATCCCGGCCTTCGACCAGCCCCGCTACGAAGACGAACGGGGCCGGGCGGGCACGCCGTAAACCAGGGTTTCAGGCGGGACGTCCCGGGTCACCACGGACCCAGCGCCGGTTTTCGCTTTCCGCCCCACCCGCACCGGGGCCACCAGCATGGTGTCGCTGCCGATGAACGCTTCGTCCTCGATGATCGTCGGGTGCTTACGCACCCCATCGTAATTGCACGTAACGGTCCCCGCCCCGATGTTCACATTGGCGCCCACAGTGGCGTCGCCCAGATAGCCGAAGTGATGCATTCGCGTCCGCGGGCCGACCGTGCTGTTTTTGATCTCGGCGAAGTTCCCCACATGCACCTCCTCCGCCAGCCGGGTCCCCGGCCGCAGGTGGGCGAAGGGACCTACATGGACGCGATCGGCCAGCGTTGCGCCCTCCACTACGGAGGCCTCCACCACGCAGTCATCCCCGATCACGGCATCCCGAAGGATGGTGTTCGGCCCGATGCGGCACCGGCGGCCGATCCGGGTTTGCCCCTCCAAGTAAGTATCCGGGTAGATCACGGTGTCCGGCCCGATGATCACGTCCGTTCCGATGTAAACCCGTTCCGGATCCACAAGGGTGACCCCCTCCAGCATCCATCGGGTGTTGATCCGCCGTCGCAGGATGCGTTCGGCTTCCGCCAGATGGGCCCGCGTGTTGATCCCCAGGGCCTCTTCCGGATCCTCGAGAAGGACCGTCTCCACCTGCGCTCCTTCCGCCGCCGCGAGGGCAACCAGATCGGTGAGATAGATCTCCCCCTTCACCGGACTGGGCCGCAGACGCGAAAGAGCGGGCCAGAGCCAGGGCTCGCGCACGACGTAAACCCCAACGTTCACCTCCGAAAGACGCCGTTCCTCGGGACGGGCCTCGGCCTCCTCCACGATGCGAAGCACCCTCTCCTCTGAATCCCGAACGATGCGCCCGTAGCCGGTGGGATCGGCCAGATGGACGGTGAGGAGGGTCAGGGTGGCCCCACGAGCCTCATGGGTTTCGATCATTCGACGGAACGTCTCCGGGCGCACCAGCGGGAGATCCCCATAAGTGATCAAGATGTGCGCGACCCGGCCCTGGAGGATCGGCCTCGCCCAGCGGGCCGCATCGCCGGTGCCTCGCGGCTCCGGCTGGATTGCGAACTGGACGTCGGGCCCTGCGGCTTCCTGGGCCGCTGGAGCTGTCGGGCCGATCACCACCACCGGCGGGATCGAGCATCCGGCCGCCCGTAAGGCTTCCAGGACGTGCCGGATCATCGGGCGGCCTGCTAAGGGATGTGCCACCTTGGGCCGCTCGGACTTAAATCGTGTGCTCAGCCCTGCCGCCAGAACGATCGCCGTCCATGTCATGCTTCATCCATCCTCTTCACAGATGGGGCTTGCGCAATCGAAAGCCTGCCGGGCGAGGCAGGATGACCTCTTTGCAGCGTTATCCCTTCCGCTCAGCCCACCGAGCTACCAGGAGGAAGCGATCGGCGTCACTCCGGGGAGGCTCAACGTCCCCGGGCGCGTCGCTGTCCAACCAGGTAACCGATGATCCCCCCGACCAGCAGCAGCGCCAGAAATCCGGAGGCTGCCAGCAACCCTTGCCCGAGTTGCGCGAGATCCGGCCCAGCGGATGTCGATGGCGCGAGGGTAGGGGAAGGGGTCGGCGTCACGAACCCGGAGAGCGGTTGAAATCCGAATAACACGGTCACTTCCGTATTCCATGGCAACCAGATCTCACGCCGGGTGGGCCCGGAGGCCTGATAGCCGGTCGGGTTTTCCAGGGCGAGCGCGTAATAGCCAGGCTCCAGATCCCGAAGGCAGGGGGCCCGGCCCGCTTCCGAGATCAAGGTGGTTTTCCATCCGCGCCCATCGATCAGGTCGATGGCCACCCCCGCGATCCAGGGTTCCCCCTCTTCTTTCATCTCATTTCCATTCCGATCCTCGAAAGCTCCGGCGCAGAGACTGCCCGGATGTCGCTCCCCCGAAGCTGGAGTGAGGGTCGACGGCGCAGGGCTTGGCTGGGCCGGCCGGATCAGGAGCTCCTGGCCTATCACCAGCAAATCGGAATCCAGGCCGTTGAGCGCCTTGATCTCTTCCACGGTGGTTCCATAAAGCAGGGCCAGGCCGAAGAGGGTGTCGCCCTCCTGAACCGTGTGGACGATGGAGCCATCCGGGCGGGGCGTGGCGGTGACCTGCGCCTGGGCCCATACGCGAGGCCCGGATCCGACAGAGTCCCCGATCACCATACCAATGAGTAGCAATCCGATCCAGCCTCCCAGCAGCCAGCCACCGATTCTGCGCATGGATCCTCCTTCGCGTCAAGGTGGTGAAGTCCAAAATCGAACCGGACGTCTAGGGTGCTTAGCCCGGCCCGATTCCAGACCGAACGGGGCGCGAGGGCGCAGAGGCGCTCTGCTCGCGTAGCAGGCATTTTAGCAAACCTGGGGAAGGAGGGAGAAATCCCGGAGAAGGGTGGATTCCGCATGGGAGGACGTCCCCGCTGGATCTCCCTAAGGGGTCAGAGGCCGGCTGAGTTATCATAAGGCATGGGATGGTTTTCACACGACGCCTCAGGCTGGAACTTGAGCGTTCTTTCTTGGAGGAACCAATGCACTGGTCGATAGCCGAAGGAACCCCTCTCGGGACGCTATGGGTGGTCGCAAGCGCCAGGGGGGTTCATCGGGTGATTTTCGGCGAGAACGGGGAGCGGGAGTGGGCGAGGGTGCAGGCGGCCCATCCGGAGATGGAGCGCCGCGAGGATGGGTTGTCGGCGCAGGCCCTGGCGCAGATTATCGAGTATTTACGCGGGGCGCGGAGGACCTTCACGGTGCCCCTGGATCCCGAGGGCACGCCGTTCCAGCAGAGGGTCTGGAAGGAAGCGGCTCGCATCCCCTACGGCCAGACCCTTACCTATCGGGAACTGGCCCGGCGCATCGGGCAGCCTCAAGCGGCCCGAGCGGTCGGCCAGGCGCTGGGGGCCAACCCGCTGCCGATCCTGATCCCATGCCATCGGGTGATCGCGGCGGATGGCCGCCTGGGTGGCTATACCGGGGGCCGACATCTCAAGCAGTGGCTGCTGCTGCTGGAGGGGGCACCGCTTGCGGCTTGATGAGCTTTCGACGCCTCTGGCCGCCCTGCTGCGGCGCTGGCGACAGGATCCGGCTTTCCGCCGGCGGGTCGCCTTATGGGCCTGGGCGCCGGCCCGGGAGGCGCAGGCGGCTCCGACCCCAGAGGACCTCCATCCTCGATGGCGGGCGGCGCTTCAGCAGGCGGGGGTTTCGGCGCTTTACACGCATCAGGTCGAGGCTTATCGCGCCGCTCGGGCGGGCGCCCACGTGGCCCTGTTCACCGGCGCCGCCTCGGGGAAGACCCTGGCGTTCCTCCTGCCGATCCTGCAGGCCCTCTGCGAGGACCCCCAGACCACTGCGCTTTTCGTGTATCCGACCAAAGCCCTGGCCCACGATCAGCTCGCCGTCCTGCGCGCCTGGCTTTCCGCCCTGCGGCTTCCGGTCGCCGCGTTACCTTACGACGGCGACACGCCGGGCGAGGCCCGCCGGTTCGTTCGGGAGCGAGGGCGCTTGCTCCTGACGAATCCCGATATGCTCCATATGGGGATCCTCCCTCAGCATCCCCGCTGGGCGGCGTTCCTGAGCCGTTTGCGCTTCGTGGTGATCGATGAAGCTCACGTCTATCGGGGAGTGTTCGGCAGCCACATGGTGAACGTGCTGCGGCGGCTGCGGCGCCTGGCCGCCGCTTACGGCGCATCTCCCCAGTTTCTCCTGGCCTCGGCCACCGTCGCCAACGGCCGCGAGCTGGCGGAAGCGCTGGTTGAAGGGCCGGTCCACGTCGTGGAGGACGACGGCGCTCCTTACGGGGAGCGCCATTTCATCCTGTATCGCCCGCCGCTGCTGGATGCCGCCATCGGGTTGCGCCAGAGCGCCATGACCGCCGCGGCTGGCCTAATCCAGACGTTCCTCGAGCACGGCATCCCCACCATCGCCTTCGCCCGTTCCCGCATGGCCGTCGAGCGCCTGCTACGCATGGTCCGATCGGCCTGGATAGAGCGGGGCGGGGACCCTGAGGAGGTCCGTGGGTATCGGGGGGGATACCTCCCGGAGGAGCGCCGGGCGATCGAAAAGGGGTTGCGGGAGGGGCGGATCCGCGCGGTCATCGCCACCAATGCCCTGGAGCTGGGGGTGGACATCGGCACCTTAGAAGCCTGCGTGATGGTGGGGTATCCGGGGACGATCGCGTCGGTCCGTCAACAGGCGGGCCGGGCGGGCCGCCGCACGCCGCTGAGCGTCGCTGTGCTCGTGCTCACGGCCACTCCCCTCGATGAGTATCTGGCGGGGCATCCGGAATTCCTCCTCCGAAATCCCCCCGAGGCGGTCCGTTTCGATCCGGACAATCTGGCGATCCTGGCCGATCATCTGCGCTGTGCGGCGTTCGAACAGCCCCTGAGCCCGGGCGAGCCGTTCGCCCGGACCCTGGACACGGACTGGATCGTGGAGCGGCTGATCGCCGAGGGGGAGCCGTTCTACCGCAATCCGACCGACGGCCGGGTGTATTTCGCGGCCGATCGCTATCCGGCGCAGGAGGTCAGCCTGCGGACCGGCACAGGGGATCGGGTGAGGATCCGGCGGAGCCAGGAGAAAGGGGCCCGGATCATCGGCGAGGTGGATCGCCCCTCCGCCCCTCGACTGGTTCATCCCGGCGCAGTGTATCTGCATGAGGGCATCGCCTATCGGATCGTCTCGGTGGATTGGGAGCAGGGGGAAGCCATCGCCGAATCTTTCGAAGGGGATGAGGTCACCGAGC
The DNA here is from genome assembly GCF_025055495.1 of Thermoflexus sp. GTDB lineage: Bacteria > Chloroflexota > Anaerolineae > Thermoflexales > Thermoflexaceae > Thermoflexus. Next base: position 8,569 of record NZ_JANWXB010000159.1, read on the forward strand.
CGATCGTTGAGGCGCAGTGGCGTCTGGATCAGGAGCGGGCGCGTCAGGAGAAGCCCTGGAGGATCGGCGCGTGGGGAGAGGTCACCATCATCGGTCAGGTCGTGGGCTACCGGCGCCTGCGGTGGCCCGGGGGAGAGCTCCTAGGGTGGGAGGAAGTCGAAACCCCCCCGGTTGCCCTTTCGACCACTGCCTGGTGGCTAACCCTGCGCCCGGCGCTTCTGGAACGTCTAAAGGAGGAGGGGATCTATATCGGTGCTCTCGATTACGGCCCGGAATGGGAGGCCGTCTGTCGGCAGGTCCGCGCGCGGGATGGCTACCGCTGCCGGGTGTGTGGGGTTCCGGAACCGCCGGGGCATGCGCACGATGTCCATCACCTCCGCCCGTTGCGAACCTTCCGGGATCTGCGGGAAGCGCACGCTGTTGAGAACCTGATCACCGTGTGCCGTCGCTGTCATCGGCGCCTGGAACAGATGCTGGGGACGCGTAGCGCCCTCTCCGGCCTGGCCCATCTGCTCCATGGCCTCGCGCCGATCTTCCTGATGAGCGATCCGGCGGATCTGGGCCTCCTGGTGGATCTGGAGAGCCGGGAGACCGGAGGCCCCACGATCCTGCTCTACGAGGGCGTCCCCGGAGGCGTGGGGTTCGCCGCCCATCTCTGGACGGTCCAGGAAGCGTTGCTCGAGGCGGCCCGGGAGGTGGTAGGGCGTTGTCCGTGTGAAAACGGATGCCCGGCTTGCGTAGGGCCTCCGGGCGAGATGCCAGACTTGAAAGGGGAAACCCGCCGGCTGCTGGAGTGCATTCTGGATCCGGGGAACGCGGGATGGTAACCCCCTTTGGCTTGAGGGGCTGCGAGAGAGGTTCTTCCGCCTAAAGCGGGTGCCTGAGTAGCAAATTGCGTTAAGATAAACGAGTGAAGATCATCTTGGTTGCTGGATGAGGGGATAATGGCTCCACTGGTAGTGTTGATAGATGGGCATTCCCTGGCTTATCGGGCCTATTACGCGCTGCTCCGCCAGGGCCTTCAAACCCGCAAAGGGGAGCCGACCCACGCGGTCTACGGCTTCACCTCGATGCTCCTGAAGGTCTGGCGGGAGCACCGCCCGGATTACATGGCGGTGGCGTTCGATGTGGGGCGGACGTTCCGCCATGAAACCTTCACGGAATACAAGGCGACGCGGGCGGAGCGCCCGTCGGATTTCGACGTGCAGCTGGCCCGCATCCACCAGATCATCGACGCCTTCGCCATCCCGAAGCTGACCGCCGAGGGCTATGAGGCCGATGATGTGATCGGCACGGCCGCCCTCCAGGCCCTCCGGCGCGGCATGGAGATCCTCATCGTCACCGGCGACACGGATACCTTCCAGCTGATCCGGCCGGGCATCCGGGTTCTCACCTCGCGCCGCCATTTCGACGACATCGTGATTTACGATGTGGAAGCGATCCGCGAGCGTTATGGCCTGGAGCCCCATCAGCTGGTGGACCTTAAGGCGCTCACCGGCGACCCCAGCGACAACATCCCGGGGGTCCGGGGGATCGGGGAACGAACCGCCACGGAGCTCCTGAAGCGTTATGGATCTCTGGAGAACATTTACGAGCACCTTCACGAGATCCAACCGGAGCGAATCCGCCGCCTGCTGGAGGCCGGGCGGGAGTCCGCGTTCCTGAGCAAGCAGTTGGTCCAGATCCGCACCGATGTTCCCCTCACCGTAGACTGGGAGGCCTGTCGGGTTGGGCGCTATCACCGGGAGGCGGTGCTGGATCTGTTCCGGGAGCTGGAGTTCCGAAGCCTGATGAACCGGCTCCCGGACGGCACGACGCCCCTGGAATCCGCGCAGGCCGTCGAGGAGGAGGCCCCGCGGCTGGCCAGCCAGCCCACCCTCTTCCCGGAGCCGGTGGGGCCGGCGGTGATCCAGCCCCTCACCGTGCCTCCGCTGCGGGCGGAACATCTCCCTCGCCCGACAGAGGCCATGGTGGTCACGGACGAAGCGGGATTGGCCGCGCTGCGGGAAGCTCTGGAACGGGCGCCCCGCTTTGCCTTAGATGTGGAGACGGACGCGCTGGCTCCGATGTCCGCCGCTCTGGTCGGCCTATCCTTCGCGGTGGAGGAGGGCCGCGGATACTATGTTCCAGTGGGCCATCGGGACGGCTCGCCGCAGTTGCCTCTTCCCCACGTCCTGGAGGCGTTGCGGCCGATCCTGAGCGATCCCCGCCGTCCGAAGGTCGGCCATCACGCCAAGTTCGATCTCCTGGTCCTGGCCCGCTATGGGGTGGAGGTGGAGGGCCTGGCCTTCGACACGATGGTCGCCGAATGGGTGCTCAACCCTGCCGCTTACGGGCTCAGCCTCAAGCACCTGGCGTGGCTCCGGCTGGGTGTGGAGATGACCACCATCGAGCAGCTGATCGGGAAGGGGAAGGGCCAGCGCTCCTTTGCGGATGTCCCCATCTCCGCGGCCGCTCCCTACGCCGCCGCCGATGCGGACCTCACGTTGCGCATCGCCCGCGTCCAGGAGGAGGAGCTCCGCCGGCAGGGATTGTGGGATCTGTTCACGGAGATTGAGATCCCCCTGATCCCGGTGCTGATGCGGATGGAACTGGCCGGCATCCTGATCGATGTCCCGCTCCTGCAGCAGATGTCGAAGGAGCTCGAGCGGCGGATCCAGATCCTGGCTCAGGAGATCTACCGGTGGGTGGGCTATGCCTTCAATCTGGATTCGCCCCGCCAGCTATCGGACGCGCTGTTCGGGAAGCTGCAGTTGCCGACGGTCGATGTCCCACGGACCGGGACTGGGATGTATTCCACCTCCAGCGAGGTGCTGGAGGGCCTGCGGGGCGCCCATCCGGTGATCGACCTCATCCTGGAATACCGTCAGCTGGCCAAGCTGAAGAGCACTTACGTGGACGCGTTGCCCCGGCTGATCCATCCGGCCACCGGGCGGATCCATCCCATCTATCATCAGACCGGGACAGTGACGGGGCGGATCTCGGCGAGCGATCCCAACATCCAGAACATCCCTACTCGCACGGAGCTCGGCAAACAGATCCGCCGGGCCTTCATCGCCCCGCCAGGTTTCGTCCTCCTCTCGGCGGATTATTCCCAGATCGAGCTGCGCATCCTGGCCCACATCACGAAGGATCCTGGGCTGATCGCGGCCTTCCAGGCGGGAGAGGACATCCACCGGGCCACGGCGGCGAAGGCCTTCGGGATCCCGCTGGATCGGGTCACCGATGAGCAACGGAACTTCGCCAAGCGGATCAACTACGGCCTCATCTACGGGATGAGCGCCCATGGCCTGGCGCAGCAGCTGGGGATCTCACGGCGGGAGGCGGATCGTTTCATCCAGCAATATTTCGCGGCCTTTCCACAGGTGAAGGCATATATCGAGGCCATCAAGGAACAGGCGGCCCGGCAGGGGTATGTGGAGACGCTGCTGGGGCGCCGCCGCTACTTCCCGGAGCTGATGCCTGCCGGTCCCGGTCAGACCCCGCGTCGGCTTCCCGAGGCGGTCCGTCGGAAGGCGGAGCGCGAGGCCATCAACGCACCGATCCAGGGCAGCGCGGCCGACCTCATCAAGCGGGCGATGATCCGGATCGATCGGGCCCTTCGGGAGCGCGGCCTGCACGCCCGGATGATCATGCAGGTCCACGATGAACTGGTCTTCGAGGTGTTCGAAGAGGAAGTGGAGGAAGTCAGGGCCCTGGTGGAAGAGCGAATGCGGAACGCCTATCCGCTCGCCGTGCCGCTGGAGGTGGAAATTCACGTCGGGCCCTGCTGGTCGTGATGCATAGGGTCGCTTCGCGGGCAGGCGGGAATGAGCCAGGCATCCGATTTTTGAGAGGTTTTCGAGGGTGGGGCGGGGGGCCTTCGGCCCCCGCACCGCCCCCGAACGATTTTTTCTCCCCCCTCCCCCCAGCCCGCGGGGGGGGGGGGGGGGGGGGGGAAGGGGGGGGGGGGCGCGGCCCGCCCGACCGGGGGGGGATTCGTAAAAACCCCCCGTGTTAAATGGTCGCAGCCA
>NZ_JANWXB010000171.1 GCF_025055495.1 Thermoflexus sp.
GGGGAAGGCGCCCTTCCAGGGCCGCCTCGATCTCCCCGCGCCCCTCCCGCAGCTCCGGCGGGATGTAGGCCAGGCCCAGGCGGGCGTAGACCTCTTCCTCCGTTGCGCACCGGATCTCCTCTTCAGTCTCCACTCGGGTGAGGGCGTATTCGCTGAGGCTGTAGCCGCGCCGGAGGGCGTGTTCCCGCAGCTGGATGTTGTGCTGCTGGCTGCCCGTGAAGTATTGCAGCGCCGTCCCCCAGCGCGCCGCCTCAATCACCCGCAGGTCGGCCTGCAGGCCGTCCCGCAGCCGCACGCTGGATTTCGTGGAGCCTTTCAGGAGCACCGTCTCCACGATGGGAAGCGACGTGAAACGCTCCATCACCGCCTCCGGGTCCTCCGCCGCGACCAGGAAGTCCAGATCGCCGACCGTGTCCTTCATCCGGCGGAAGGAGCCGGCAGCGGCCAGCCGCTGCACACCGGGGACTTCCTGAAGGGCCTTCAGGATCTCCTGGGCCAGCGGCCAGGCGACGCCCAAGGGCACGCGCCCGGCGATCTTCCGGCGTTTGACGCCCTCGATGCCCGCCAGGATCTTGCTCTCGAGCTTGGGGCCGAAGCCCGGCAGGCTCCGAAGCTTCCCCGCACGGGCGGCTTCCTCCAGTTCCTCCACGGTGGTGATCCCCAGCTTCTCCCACACGGCCTTGATGCGCTTGGGGCCCATCTCGGGGATCTGGCGCATCTCCAGGAGGCTCTGGGGGATCTCGGATTTCAGGCGCTCGTAGAGCTCCAGATGGCCGGTGCGAAGCAGGGCGTCGATTTTCTCCTCGATGGCCTCGCCCACGCCGGGGATCGTGCGCAGGGCCCCTTCCTGCCAGAGGTCGTAGATGTCCCGTCCCAGGGCGGCGATGTTCTCCGCCGCCCGCCGATAGGCCATGACCTTGTAGGGGATCTCCCCCTGGATCTCCAGCATGTCGGCGATGTTTTCGAAGATCTGAGCGATCTCCTGATTGGTCCATCGCCGCTCCATTGCACCCTCCTTAAGCGGCGACTGAAGTCGCCCTTTCTGGGCCCGCGGCCGATCATCGGCCTATGCCGATGATGCGGCGATTGAAATCGCCCTTTTAGGGCCTACGGCCAGGTGTCGGCCTGCGCCGACGGTTAGGATCGGCGGAGGCCGATCCGTGGCGCGGAGGGCCCGAACGGTATTGCTTCTTGGGGGCCTGCGCCGACGGTTAGGATCGGCGCAGGCCGATCCGTGGCGCGGAGCGCCCAAACGGATCGATTTGAATCGATGTATTAGCTTCACCGCGGGTGAGGCGGCCGCGGTGGGGGAAGCAGGCCTCCCTTTTCCGGGCCAGAGATCGCCGGGGCGGTTCCTTCCGAGGGCAGCACGCGGAGCCCGCGCAGGCCGAGGGCGGCAAACCCTCCGACCAGCACCATCAACAGGCCAGCCCCCATCAGCACCGGTCGAGGCCCCCAGAGCTGCCCGAACAGCCCGGCGCCCCCCTGGGCCAGGGCCAGCGCCCCGTTCACCATTAGGTTCACCAGGCTGTCCACCCGCCCGCGCAGCGGGTTCGGCGTCATCTCCTGGATCAGGGTCGCCAGCCCGGCCCGGGCCACCACGACGCAGAGCCCCATCGCGAAGGCGGCCAGGAGCACAAAGGCGAAGGTCTGCGCTTGGCTGAAGGCGACCGTCGATAACCCGGCGGCGGCCAGGAAGAGCCCCACCACCAGATGGATGGGGATCCGGCGGCCCAGCAGGGGCACGATCCCCAATCCCAGCGCCAGGCCGATCCCCATCATCGCCAGCGTCAGCCCAAACCCCCCGGCCCGCACCTGCAGAACCTCCGCGAGGAACGCCAGGCCGAGGACCTGCACCACACCGATCCCAACGGTGGCGAAGGGCGTGATGGCCGTCACGCCCCGAAGAGAGCGGTGGGTCCAGACGAAACGGAGGCCCTCCAGCAGGTCATGCCCGGGGGAATTCCGCTGAGCCGGCTGAGGGCGATCCGCCGATTCCGGAAGATGGATCCAGGCCAAGGTGAGGGCGGAGACCAGGAAGGTGACGCTATCGAAGACGAAGGCGGCGTAGGGCCCGAAGGCGTCGACGAAGACCCCGGCGGAGATCCCTCCCGCGACCAGGGCCAGGATGTAGCTGGCCTGGAGCATCGTGTTGGCCTGCAGCAGGTGAGCGGGAGGAACCAGGGCCGGGAGCACCGCGTTGCGCGCGGGATAGAAGAAGAGCCCGGCGATGGCGAGGGCCGAGGCCAGTGGATACATCCGCCATAAATCGGCGTTCGTCTGCACCGTCAGCGCGCCCAGGACGATGAGGGCCCGGGCCAGGTCGGAGCCGATCAGCACATAGCGGCGCGGCCAGCGGTCGGCGAAGACCCCGCCCCACAGCCCGAACAGGATCTGGGGGAGGGTGATCGCCAGGGCCAGCCCCCCGAACGCGGCTCGGGAGTCCGTCAGGCGGTCCAGCAGGCTCAGTCCGGCGATGAAGAGAAATTGGTCGCCGACCTGCGATAGAAACTGGCCCGCCCAGAGCAGCGTGAAGGACCTCCCGAAGGGCCAGAGGGCTCGTCCGCTCAGCCGGGATCCCCTCATCGGATTCACAGCGGCAGCTCATAGATCCGATAGATCTTGTAAATCCGCCCGCCCATCGCCTGAATGTCCCGGTTCATCATCAAGTTGTTCTCCAGCACCCACGACATCTCCGCGCGCCGATAGCCCTTGGGCAGGGCGGTCTTCGCCGTCTCGTAATAGAACAGCGCGCTCACGCCATGCATGCGCCAGTTCTCTATCACCCCCATGGCGAGGACCCGGATCGTATCCACCACCCGCCGCCCCTTCCAGTAATAGAGAAGCTTGAGCAGGGTCCACCATTCCGGGACCCCGGGGCGCGGATAGGCCTTCCGCAGGGCCTGGTTCAGATCCGGAAGGGTCAGGGAGAACCCGATGGGCTCCTCATCGACCTCCGCGATGAACACCAGATCGGGGTCCACGAACTGGATCAGCTGGGCGGCCATATGCTCGATCTCGGCATCGGTGAGCGGCACAAACCCCCAGTTCCGTTCCCATGCCGAATTGTAAACCTTTTTGATGCGATCGAGCTCCTCCCGGAAGCGCCGGATGTCCGCCCGACGCACCCGGAACCTCGCTCGACCCTTCAGCTTCTCCGCCACCCGCACCAGCTTCTCCGGCCAGTCGAACACATCCACCGTCAGTTCATAGGCATAAAGATCCATCGCCTTCTGAAAGCCGAAGCCCTCGATGAAATCCCGGTAATAGGGTGGATTGTAGGGCATCAGGATGCGGGGTGGGTCGTTGAAGCCCTCGATCAAGAGGCCGCATTCTTCGTTTGTGCTGAAGGTGGCCGGTCCCCGTAAGGCAGTCATCCCGCGAGCCCGGACCCAATCCCGAGCGGTGGAGAGGAGCGCATGGGCGGCCTCTCGATCCGGCAGCACCTCGAAAGCGCCGAAGAAACCCACCTGCTCGTTGTGAAAGTCGTTGTGCCGATGGTTGACCAGAGCCGCGATGGTGCCCACCGGCTCCCCATCCCGTCGGGCCATGAACAGCGCCACTTCCGCGTGTTGATGGAACGGATTGCGTTGAGGATCGAAGAAGGCCATCCGCTCGCTGATCAGCGGAGGGACCCAATGGGGATCGCCCCGATACACCCGCCATGGGAATGTCACGAAGGCCCGGCGCTCGGCTGGGGTTCGGCATTCATGGATGGTCAGCATGCTCATGGTTCCCTCGTTGAGGTTTCGCTCCCGTTGACGCCCGGGGGGCGTATCCCCCCACGGCTTTTGGCGGGGCAGGCCCCTTAACGAGCTCAGAGCTTAGCGGGAGCCTCGCCCCTCAATGAGCGTGCCCCCCGGCGCGGGATGCTTTTCTTAAGGGGGGGTCCTGGGGCTGGGCCGGGGGGCCGAAGGCCCCCGCCCAGCCCCAGGAAGATGTTTTCTACGCCATATGCGATCTCAGGCGGCAAGTCCGATCCAAACGACTTCGGGAGGGAAGCAGACCAGGCCCATCCCCCTTTCTCCCCCTTCCCCAGGGCACTCTGGGCCGTAGGGAGAAAAAATCTCTCGAGGACGGTGCGAGGGGCCTTTGGCCCCCGCACCGCCCCCGAAGATGTAGCTGGCGGGGATCCCTTCACGCCAGGAAGGCCAGCGCCCGGGGGAGGATGCGGAACGTCGCGGGGGCTTCCCCAATCAGTTCCCCCTCGGCCTGCAGGAACATCCGCTCCTTCGCCTCCACATGGATCTCCTTCGCGCGCTGCCAGGTGATCTTGGGATGATCCAGATGGGTTCCCCGATAGACGCGGTGGAGATTCCGCACAATCTCGCCTTTCCCCAGATCCCCCAGGAGGATCACATCGAACCAGCCATCATCGACCTCAGCGCGAGGGGCGATGAACATCCCGCCTCCGAAGTATCGCCCGTTACAGACCAGCACCGAGTTCATCCGCCCGGAACGTTCCTCCCCGTCGAATCGAATCGTCACGGTCTTGTTTTGATACAGGATCAGGGTGAGGAAGAGATACAGTAGATAAGTGCCGATGGCCCCGAAGGCCTTGATCCCCCGGTTGGTGCGATCGGCCACTTCCCCGTCGAATCCCAGTCCGGCTGCGTTGATGAAGTAGCGAGTAATCGTTTCTCCGGCCCGCTGGCAGGTCACCTGGCCCACATCCACAAGGCAGGCCCGCCCCTCGCGCACCCGCAGGGCCGCTGCGATCGGATCCCGGGGCAACCCAAAGGTGCGCACGAAGTCGGAGCCGGTGCCCAGGGGGAGCATCCCCAGGCGGATGGTCCGCATACGTTCCGGATTTTCCAGGGGGAGCCCGTTCAGGATCTCGTGAAGGGTCCCATCGCCGCCCACGCCGACGATGGTGGTGAAGCCGGCCTCCAGGCCCTGCTGGGCCAGGAGGGTGGCGTGGCCAGGCTCCTGCGTGAAGACGACCTCCATACGGATCCCTTCCACGCGCAGGCGGGCCTCCAGCCCGCCCCAGCGCCGGCCGGTGCGCCCGTTCCCGGCCACCGGGTTCACGATCACCCACCAGGGATGTTCCGACATCGGTGGCTGCCCTCGTTTATGGGATCGATGGATCGATCACGTTTACCCAGGGCGGATCCCGCTTCTGAATTTACAGTCGGGCGAGGCTGCCAAAGGCGGCCGCGCCCGCCCGCAAGCGCGACACCCCTAAGGGAGAGCGTCATTCGGATAGGTTCTCGGCCGGATCTTCCGCCCCTTTGACGCTTCAAGCAGGCCATGGTATCCTCAGAGAGGCAAATCCTCAAGCGATGGAGTGTCCCCGATGGCCAGATCCCGCACCGAGCTGATCGTGCAGCGGTTGAAGGATCTTCAGGCCAGCACGCCGGACATCGAGGCCTCGGCGCTTGTCTCGGTCGATGGATTGATCATCGCCTCTGCTCTGCCTCGAGACGTTGAGGAAGATCGGGTTTCCGCCATGTCGGCGGCCATGCTCTCCCTTGGGGAACGGATCGCCAGCGAGTTGGGGCGCGGCGTGCTGGATCAGGTCTATGTGCACGGATCAAATGGCTATGTGATCCTGATGGCGGTGGGCCAGGAGGCTGTATTGACGGTGCTGGCCCGGGAGAACGCCAAGCTGGGCCTGGTCTTTCTGGATATGAGGCGGGCGGCCCAGGATCTGGCCAGGCTGATGGGATAGGGATCGGGTGAAGAAGGGTGCGGGGCGCTCAGGGCGCCCCGCACCCCTTTTAACGGGAGTTTTTCAGCCCAATCTCTTAAGCCAGGAGGTCGGGAACGGCGAGTGGGCTCTTTTCCATAGAGCCCTCGAGGCCCTGGGGAAGAGGGGAGAAGAAATCGTTTTGGGGCTGGGGCGCTGCCGGAGGCGACGCCCCGGCCCCCAACCCCCAGGAAAGTTCGGCGGTTTCACACGGGACAAGGCGGTGATCTTAGGAGGCGCGCATGACCAAATATGTGTTCTGCACCGGGGGAGTGGTGAGCAGCGTCGGGAAAGGGGTGGCCGCGGCCGCCCTCGGGCGGGTGCTGAAGGCGCGAGGGCTCCGGGTGACCATGCAGAAGCTGGATCCCTATATCAACGTGGACCCCGGGACGATGAACCCCTTCCAGCACGGGGAGGTCTTCGTGACCGAAGATGGCGCGGAGACGGATCTGGATCTGGGGCATTATGAGCGCTTCATCGATGAGAACCTCACGCGGGCCAGCAACGTCACCACCGGCCAGATCTATGCGGAGGTCATCGCTAAGGAGCGTCGCGGCGATTACCTGGGCGGCACGGTCCAGGTCATCCCCCACATCACCAATGAGATCAAGCGGCGCATCGGGCTGGTGGCCAAAGCCCACCAGAACCCGGACGTGGTGATCGTGGAGGTGGGCGGCACGGTGGGGGACATCGAGGGCCTGCCCTTCCTGGAGGCGATCCGCCAGATGCGGCGCGACGTCGGCCGGGATAACGTCCTTTACATCCACGTGACATGGCTCCCCTATATCGGTGCCACCGGGGAGTTGAAGACCAAGCCGACCCAGCACAGCGTGAACACCCTGCGTAGCGTCGGCATCCAGCCGGATGCGATCATCGCCCGGGCCGATCACCCGATTCCCGATAGCCTGCGGGAGAAGATCGCTCTGTTCTGCGACGTCGACCTGCGGGCTGTGATCCCCCTGCCCACCGCGAAGATCCTCTACGAGGTTCCTCTCATGCTGGAGGCGGCCGGCCTGGGCGCTTTCGTGGTGGAACGACTGGGTCTCCCAGGTAAAGAACCGAACTGGACCGAATGGTCCCATATGGTCAATGAGATGCGGCGCCCGAAGGAGAGGTTGCCCATCGCCCTTGTGGGCAAGTATGTCGATCTTCACGATGCCTACATCAGCGTCCGCGAGGCGCTCATTCATGCCGGCGTCGCCCATGGGGTGGATGTGCAGATCGAGTGGATCCCGGCGGAGGAGCTGGAGCACGGTCGCTGCTGGGATCGCATGAAGCGGGCCCACGGGATTGTGGTGCCCGGCGGTTTCGGCTACCGGGGGGTGGAGGGGAAGATCCTGGCCGCGCGCTACGCCCGGGAGAACAAGGTTCCCTATCTCGGTCTTTGCCTGGGGATGCAGGTGATGGTGATCGAGCTCGCCCGCTATGCCCTCGGCTCCGATGAGCCCAACAGCACCGAGTTCAACCCCCACACCCGCTATCCGGTGATCGACCTGTTGCCGGAGCAGCGGGACATCACGGACCTGGGCGGGACGATGCGGCTGGGCGCCTATCCCTGCGCGCTGGTTCCAGGGACGAAGGCCGCCGAGGCCTACGGGACGGATCTGGTCTATGAGCGGCACCGCCATCGCTTCGAGTTCAACAACGCCTACCGGGATCTCCTGCAGCGGGCAGGGCTGGTGCTGAGCGGCCTCTCGCCCGACGGGCGGTTGGTGGAGATCGCGGAGCTGGCGGATCATCCGTTCATGCTGGGGACCCAGTTCCATCCCGAGTTCAAGAGCCGCCCGAACCGTCCTCATCCGCTTTTTAAGGCCTTTATCGCCGCCGCAGCGGCCCGGCTGGATTAGAGTTCCGGATCTGCGCCCGGTCCTTTTTGCTTGTAGTAGGGCACGTTCGGGCCTGTTCTCGATTTGAGAACCATGCAGGATAAGCCCTCGCTTCGCCAGATCGTTCGCAGTTCGATACAGCGAGCTCCGTATAGAACCGGAGCGGATTCTGTTCTGTAGGGAGAGAGCAGGATCCTATCCGCTCCTGCAATCCTGCAACGCCGCCAGCCCCTCCGCCGGTGTCTTTCAACCTCCGCTGGCCGGGGAAAGGGAGGCCCGCTCAGGAAGGACCTCGCTTCCCACGTGCGCAGCATAAAGCCGGATGGCATGAAGGATCCGCTCCTTGGCCCGTTCGGCGTTCTCCCAACCCAGCGCCCGCACCCGAATCCCCTCCAGGTCCTTGTAGACGGAAAAGAAGTGCGCCACTTCCTGCAAAAAATGTTGAGGGATGTCCGAAATGTCCGCGTAATCCCGAAACAGCGGGTCGTGGGCAGGGACCGCCAGGATCTTATCGTCTGGGCTCTCCCGATCCATCATCCGGAACAGGCCGATGGGCCGCGCCGTGATGATGCAACCCGGGAAAGTGGGCTCCGTGACCATCACCAGAACATCCAGGGGATCCCCATCGTCGTAAAGGGTTTGGGGGATTAACCCGTAATCCCCTGGGTAGTGGATCGGGGAATAGAGCACTCGATCCAGCCGGATCAGGCCGGTGGATTTATCGAACTCATACTTGTTGCGGGAGCCCTTTGGGATCTCTACAATCACGTGGATCAAATGAGGCGCATCCGGCCCCGGTGAAAGATCCTTCCACAGATTCATGATCAGCCCTCCTGATGGTGTTTTCACGGCTACTGCCTTGTTCAGTTATACACTGGGGGTTTGATGGACTGAAGCCAGTCCGGCGAGCCATAGCCCCTCCCCCTTGCTCCCCCCTTCCCACGGCCCTCTGGGCCGTGGGAAGGGGAGGGAAGAAGATCTCTTGGGGCGGGGGGGGGGGGGCAAGGGGCCCCCCCCCCCCCCCCCCAGAAGTGTACACACGAAAAAAAACCCCAACCCCCCCCCCCCCCACCCCGGGGGGGGGGGGGGTAAAAAGGGGGGGGCCGGGGGGGGGGGCGGGAAACC
>NZ_JANWXB010000191.1 GCF_025055495.1 Thermoflexus sp.
CCACCAATTTGGAGAGGGGGTGTGGACGGTAAACCCTCTTGACAAAATCCGATTCGCCCTCCTATAATTAATTCGGACTCCGAAGTTCGGAGTCCGAACTTTTATGGAGCAACCGGATGCCCCCCTTCCATCCACGGGTTCGATCCGAGCGCTTGTCCGGACAGATCGCCATCGCCCTCTATCGGATCGCCCAGGCGATCCAGATCATGGTGCGCCGGGCTGGGCAGGCCTTCGGCCTTTCCCCAGCTCAGGTCCATGCCCTCCTCTTCCTGGCCTATGCCCGACCTGGCGTTCGCACCATCGGCGGGCTGGCCCAGCGCCTGCAGGCCACCCTGGCCACCGTCAGTGAGGTGGTGGACGCCCTGGAACGGAAAAATCTGGTTGCCCGCGAGCCATGGCCGGAGGATCACCGGGTCATCGGCCTCCACCTGACAGCGACCGGGCGGCGGCGGGTAGCGGATCTGGAACACCTGCTGGACGATCTGGAGGCCGCCATCGCGGAGCTGCCAGCGGACGATCAGCGGCATCTCCACCGCATCCTGCAACACATCGTCCGCCGGATGGCGGAAGCGGGCCATGTGGTGGTGTATGAGATGTGCTGGGGTTGCGCCTTCTTCCGGCCGAACGTCCATCCGGAAAACCCTGCGGCTCCCCATCACTGCGCATTTATGGACGCTCCTCTACCGGATGCCGATACCTACACCGAATGCCCGGATTTCACTCCCCGCGAAGAGGTGTCTGCATGACCGGAGGACAGCCCCTTCCGATCCGGATGTATGCCCGCCCCGACTGCGAGGACAGCGAGTTAGCCCGGAACCGGCTGCGGGAGCTGGGGATTCCGTTCATCGAGATCAACATCGAGGAGGACGAGGAAGCGGCCCAGTATGTGGAACGGTTGAACCGTGGCTTCCGCAGCACGCCCACCATCGTGTTTGGGAAGGAGGCCTTCTATATCGTGGAACCCACGGTGGAGCAACTCGACGAAGCGTTGCGGAGGGCTGGGTATCCAATCCCAGCCCATGCGGACTCCTGATGCGGATCGATGCCCATCCCATCGTTTGGCAGAAGTTACACAGTGTAGAGCTCCGCATACGAGACGGGTTGGCCCCACCCTATTTTCTCCGCCCTCCCCGTAGCCCTTTGGGCCGCGGGGAGAGCGGAGAAAGATCTTTGGAACTGGGGGGCGAAGGCCCCCTTAGCTCCCCCAACCCCTCAAATATCTAACTTAAGGAGGTGAGCCATGGCGGTTCGCGCAATCCCCGGTTATACATATGGGACTGCTGAGGCAGCGCGCTCGCCGGTGAGCGCTGAAGACTTCGAGAACCTGAAGAAGGCGACGATGTTCACCGAGGAGGATGAGCGCTACCTGCGGATGGCAGGGGAGGTCCTGGCCGACCAGGTGGAGGACATCCTCGACCTGTGGTATGGCTGGGTCGGGTCGAACCCACACCTCGTTTACTATTTCTCCGGCCCCGATGGGAAGCCGGACATGAACTATCTCCAGGCGGTCCGCCATCGGTTCGGCCAGTGGATCCTGGACACCTGCAACCGACCGTATGATCAAGACTGGCTGAACTATGCCCAGGAGATCGGATTGCGCCACCACCGGACCAAGAAGAACCAGACCGACGGCATCCAATCCGTCCCCCACATCCCGATGCGGTATGTCATCGCTTTCATCTATCCGATCACCTCGACGATCCGGCCTTTCCTGGCCAAGAAAGGCCATCCGCCGGAGGTGGTGGAGAAGATGCACCAAGCCTGGACCAAATCGGTGATCATGCAGGTGGCCCTCTGGTGCTATCCTTATACTAAAGATGGAGACTGGTGAATCCCTATCAGGCATAAAAGCCCCTCCCTGTTTCCCCTCCATGCAGCCTCGGAGGCTGCATGGAGGGGAAATCTTACATCCAGAGGGCGATGGGGTGGCTCCAAGCCGTCTCATTGCCCTCTGGATTCCCTCAGGGGAGGGGCATCGAACATGGGGCTTGAGGAACGGATCGCGCGTGGGCGTTTGATCCCGCCCCATCCCCGGCTGACCTGGATGCATCGTCCCCGCGTGGACGCCCGGTTGCGGGAGGCCCTCCAGGTCCCGGTGACCATCGTGCGGGCGGATCCGGGCTACGGCAAGACGACCGCCGTCGCTCAGATGGTGTATTACGGGTCCTGGCCGGCCGCATGGTGCAGCCTGACAGAAACTGAACGCGATCCGGTGCTCTTCCTTGCCCATCTGATTTTCGCTCTTCGAACCCTCGACCCGGGCGCCGGCGCTCGTGCCCTGACGCTGCTGCACATGCCAGATGGCGGGGCCCAGCATGGGCCGGCGGTGATCGATGCGTTGGCCAACGATCTCTTTGACCGGCTCTCCACGGACACCCTGCTTATCCTGGATGATTACCACCTGGTGGAGAGCCCGGAGATTCATCGTCTCACGGAACGGTTCATCGAAGAAATGCCTCCTGCCCTTCATCTGCTGCTCCTCACCCGGCAGACCCCCGCTTTTCGAAACCTCCCCCGCTGGCGGGCCCACGGCGAGGCGCGGGAAATCCTCACGGCTGATCTGGCTTTCACCCCGGAAGAGATCCAGGCCCTCTTCACCCGCCATGGCTACGCCCTTTCCTTGGAGATCGCTCGTCGGCTGGCCGAGGAGACCGATGGATGGATCATCGCTCTTCTAATGATCCTGCACCGGTTGCGGGAAGGCGGGCCGGCTACCCTCGAGGCGCTCCTGGATCGGATCCCAGACGCGCTGTCGGACCTCTTTGACTACTTCGCCGCAGAAGTTCTGAACCGCCTGCCCCCGGTCGTTCAGCGGTTTCTGCTACAGACCAGCATCCTGAGGGAGCTGGACGCGGAAGCCTGCGCGGCGGTCGTAGAGGACCTCGAGGATCGTGCCCTGCTGGCTCGGATCGAGGCGTATGTGCCCTTCCTGATCGTCAGGGGGGAAGGACGTTACCGGTATCATCATCTGTTTCAAGAGTTTCTTCAGCAACAGGCCCGGATCCGTCTGGGGAGCGTCGAGCCGCTGCACCGTCAGGCGGCGGCCCTCTATCGCCAGCGCGGGGAGCTCGAGGCCGCTATCCTCCATATGATGGCCGCGGGCGCATTTGAGGAAGCGGCGGAGCTCTTATCCGCCGCCGCGGAACGCATGATCCGACAGGGCCGCTATGAGACTTTCGCGGATTGGATGGACCGCCTCCCCATTACGATCTCTGGTCGGTATCCATCGTTACTTCGCCACCGGGGAGATGCCGCTCGACTGCTCAGTCAATTCAAGGAAGCGCTCGCTTGGTATGAGCGGGCCCATCAGGAAGCCGCCCGACAGAGCGATTTTGAGGAAGAAGTCCGGGCGCTCATCGGTCAGGCGCTGGTGTTCCTGGACACGGTGCAGCCGGCGAAGGCTGCGCCGTTGCTGCGTACGGCCCTCCATCGGATCCGAGGAGGTGCCCTGGAGGATCGGATCCATCTACTGAGCCTGGTGGCGGAAAACATGTTGAACGCCGGGCAACTCTCCCGGGCGGACCGCCTGCTCAGGTGGATCCAGCGCCACGATCCGACCGCGCTTCCCCCGGATGTGGAGCCACGCCTGCGGATCCGCCAGGGCTGGCTGGCCCAGGCCCGCCTTCAGGCGGAAGCCCTCCTGCGCGCTTCCCCCTGGGGGGCGAGCCGTCAGCGGATGCCTCGTTCGCACCGGGAAGCGACAGTGCTGCTTGCCTGGATCTGTGCCATGACCGGGGAGGGAGAGACCGCGCGCCGCTATGCGGAACAGGGGGTGCAACTGGGCCGGGATCTTCGTTCCCCCATAGTGGAATGCGTCGCCCTAGCTCGTCTGGGACACGGCTGGCTCTCCGGCCCAGATTACGATCTCCGCCGGGCAGAGGAGGCTTACCGGGAATCCCTTCGAATGGCGGAGACGATCCACGTTTCCCGGTTTGAGGTAGAAGCGCACCTGGGGCTTACCCTGGTGGAAGGCTTGAAAGGGCGCCCCGGCATGGCGATCGCCCATGCCGGGCGAGGGCTGGAGATCCTTCGGGACGCGGGGGATGCTTATCTCGCCACCGCCGTCCAGCTTGCCCTGGGGATCGCCGGGGTATGGACGGGGGATCCCCGGGCCGTCGAGTGGTTGGAAGCGGCTATCCAGAACGGTGCTCGGTGTCGGGAGCGCTACTTCTCGACGCTGGGTCGCCTTTGGCATGCATGGGCCCTTTTGCGTCGAGGGGATCGCTCAGCCAGCCTGCGATCGCTTCGGGAGGCCCTGGAGATCCTCCAGGCGGAGGGCTACAGTTTCCTGCTCACAGGGATTCCCATGCTGGGCATCCGCGATCCGGGCGCCCGGTTGCTGCTCCTCCAGACCGCGCTGGGGGCCCGTCTGCTTCCCGATTACCTCCAGGCCCTTCTGCCTCGTGCCCTTCAGGCCGCTACCTTTCATCTGCCCTTCGGCCCCTGGTCTCTTCCCCAGATCGAAGAGCGTGCAGATCCTCCCCTCTACATTCAGACACTGGGTCCCTTCCGGGTCTGGCGAGGGCTTTATGAAATCCCGACCGAAGCCTGGGGTCGCACCCGCGCCCGGCGCCTCTTTCAGCTTCTTATTGTCCACCGTCGACGCCCTGTGCATCGGGAAGAAATCCTGGAGGCCCTCTGGCAGGATCGAGATCCCCGGAGCGCCGCCCTGGAGCTGCGGGTGACCCTTCACGCCCTGCACCGGGCCCTGGAGCCCACCCGGCAACCGGGCCGGCCACCCTTCTATGTGATTCGAGAGGGAGAATTCCTACGCCTGAACCCCCATGCCACCTTCCATATCGATGCCGATCTGTTCACCGCCCTACTGGCCCGGGCGCAGGAGCGAGAGCCGTTCGCTCCCGATGAAGCGCTGAGCTTGCGACGGCAGGCCCTGACGTTGATGCAGGGGGAATTCCTGGAGGAATGTCGGTATGAGGACTGGGCGCTTCCGGAACGGGAGCACCTGTCAGCGCTCTATCTGAGCGCCGCCGAACAGGTCGCCAGGGCTCTCGCGGCGCGGAACGCCTGGGAGGAGGTGATCTCCCTCGCGCAACAGATCCTGGATCGGGATCCCTACCACGAAGCTGCCTGTGGGCTGCTGGTTCAGGGGTGCTGGGCGTTGGGACGGCGCGCCATGGCGGTTCGCCTTTACGAGCGCTTCCGACAGCGCATGCGGAAGGAGCTGGGGGTCGAGCCCACATTATCCCTCGCTGCCCTGCTGACGGATCTCCCCTCAGATCCCCAGCGTCCGAGCGGCCTCACCGGATAGGACGCTGTTCCCGATCAATCCGCAGGGGGAAGGAGCGGCATGCGCCAGCGGGGAACGGGCGCACGGGGCGATTCCCGGATGACCAGCATTATGCTGGCGACCATTAACGATGCGCCGACCCATTGGATCGGTGTCAGATGCTCGCCGAGCCACCCCACGGCCAGCGCCACGGTCACCAGGATCTCCGTCACCGTCAGCAAGGCGGTCTGAGTCCCTCCCAAACGCTTCACCCCCATGAACATCCCCAACCGCGAGAACATCAGAACAGCGGCCATTGCGAAGATCGGACCCAGAGCGCTTGAGGGCACAGGGGGACGAGGGTTTCCAAAGACCCACCCGGCTACTGGGGTGAAGGCCGCCATCGCCGTCAGCGCGTAAAGCGTCATGGTCTGAGCGGGCATCTCATACAGGACCCGCTGGCTCAGCACCACATGAAGCGCATAGAAGACACTGGAAAGCAACATCAGCAACACTCCGACGAGATCCGGCGTCCCCTGAAAGCGGCCCAACAGGAAAACGAGGCCCAGGCTGGCCAGAAACATCCGCAGACGGGTAAGGCCCGGGATCGGCTCGCCGTTCAGATGGATCATCAGGGCAACCAGAATGGGATACATGGAATAGATCAGATGAGCCACCGCAGCGTCCAGACGGTAAAGGCCCAGATAGTAGAAGACCGATCCCAGCGCGTTGGTGAAACCCACCGCTAAACATCCCAGCAAGCCCACTGGGTAGATGTAGAGATAGCGGCGCCAGTGGGGGTGAATCAGATACAGCGCCCAGAGGGCCAGGGCGGCCAGTCCGGTGCGCAGGATGACCACGGCGGTGGGATCCGCGCCCGCCTGATAGGCCAGCTTGGCCAGGATCGGCGCCCCGCCCAGCATCATCGCTGAGAACAGCGCCGCCAGGATCCCCTGCCATTCCAGCGCATGCCTCGGTTCCTGGGGTAGCATCCCTCGTTCCTTCCCCCTGCCCTTCCCGCTCCGCTTCGCGGTGTGCAGGAGAAGATGTAACCACCTCCCCTAAGGGAGAGCTC
The DNA here is from genome assembly GCF_025055495.1 of Thermoflexus sp. Lineage (GTDB taxonomy): Bacteria > Chloroflexota > Anaerolineae > Thermoflexales > Thermoflexaceae > Thermoflexus. The sequence continues at coordinate 6,303 of NZ_JANWXB010000191.1, forward strand.
CACGGCGGGGGCTGTTTGGAGAGACCTCCTCATCCGCCTTTATCCCCCTCTCTTCCTCCCAGCGAAAGCGGAGGGAAAGAGGGGAATAAAACTTCTTCGCAGGTTTCGTGGACCGTCTCCCTCGCCCCCGGTGGCCCATCCGATTGGGGAAGCGAACGGCGTAACTCCTAAATCATTCAGGCCATCTGGGCAGACGAGGAAGACGAATTGCTCCCTCCTCTCTCCGCGGCTCCTTGAGCCTTTTGCCCTCCTTGCCAGAGCCCGTAAGGCCCCGGGACGGAGGGGAGAAGCCATCGAAAGCGACCCTTATCGTCCCGATCGCGTTTCACTCGAACGATGAAGATGAAACCGAAGGATCGCCTGGATTTGAGCCGTTAGCATCCCCCGCCACGCCGCTCCGGTTCTCCATCCCCCCGGACACGGCACGGGGTCCAGCTCCTCATGTCCCTTCACCGCCTCGATCCCCAGCCCCAGATGTTCCAGAAGATAGGCAATCAACCAGGCCGTTGCCGTCAGCTGGCGCTCGCCGGGAGGCCGCTGGCGGAAATCCCCGATCAGTCCAATGCTGACGGTGGTCGCATTGTCCGTGGCCGTATGAGAAACCGCCACCGCGAGCGGGTGGATCCGATACAGGAGGCCATCCGCTCCTACCAGGAAATGGTAACTCGCCCCGGGCAACCCCAGCCGCTCCACCTGAAAAGCCGCAATTTGCGCGGGCGTAACCCCCGCATCCGTTCCGGTCTGATGCAGAACCACGGCCCGGATAAGCCCCAGGGGACGAAGAGGGAAAGACTTTCCCGGATCAGCCGGGAGGTTTCCCGCCAGATCCTGCCACGCCGGCTCCGGCACTCCGGGCACCGGCATCTTCGCTTCCTCCAGGATCCGACGGGCCAGCTCCCGGATCTTTGCGCTGAGGATCGAGGGATAGGATGGCTTGGGGGCAAGCCAGTCTCCGGATCGTTCCTCCGTTCGGGATCCCTCTGGAAAAAGCTCTCGCACGGTTTGGATCTGGGAGGGTCCCAACTGAAGACGAGTCATCAACCATGCGCAAAGGCGGGCCGCTCGATCCATTTGCGCCGGGGGAGGCTCCTGATCCGCGCTCCATCCCGCCAGCCCGA
>NZ_JANWXB010000392.1 GCF_025055495.1 Thermoflexus sp.
GATGGGTGGAGAGAAAGGCCTCCCAGAGGGGGCGGGCGTAGGCCATTCCAACGAGGGCCATGACCAGCGCCAGGCCCGCTGCCAGCCAGCCCCACCCCGGCGGGCGCCTCCACCGCCAGGCCGGACGGGGAGCCGGGGCGAACAGCCGGGCATGCAGCGCTGGCCAGAGATCCCGATCGGGGGGAACCCGGGACCGGGCGATCTGATCCAGTCCCTCTCGCAGCCACGTTTCTTCTGCATTACGGGGGAAACCCAACCGTTCTTCCATGGTTCGCCTCCGCCTCCATCAGGGGTTATGCGCGATCGCTCAGCCAGCGTCGCAGGCGTTGTCGGGCCTCGTGGAGGTGGCGCTTGAGGGTGCCGACCGCACAGCCCAGGGCACGGGCGATCTCCTCCTCGCTCAGCCCCTCGTAGTAACGCAGGACGATGATCGCCCGCTGGATCGGCGAAAGCCGCTCCAGCGCCTGGGCGAGCCGCTGGATCGTTTCCTGGGAATCCAGGTGATGGGAAGGATCGGAATCCGGATCCCCTCCGGCCTCCTCCACCGGGCCGGATTCCGCCGGAATCTCCCGGCCTTCCCGACGGGCGAGGCGGAGGGCCTCATGCACCACCAGCTGGCGAAACCACGGCCAGAAGGCGGAATCCGGGCGAAAGGTTTTCCGATACGTCCAGGCCCGGATAAAGGCGGCCTGAACGGCGTCCTCCGCCTGCATGGGATCGGGCAGGATCAGGGCGGCGACCCGCAGGGCCCGTTGCTGATACTGCCGCACCAGCACCGCCATCCCCTCCGGATCACCTCTCCGCCATCGCGCGATCGCTTCCTGTTCCTCCATCGAAGCCTACAACCCAGCGAGTGAAGGGTCAGCCCCGGAGCTGGGCACGGGATCTAAGAGGATCTCCAGATCGCCTACCGGAGCTCAGAGGGGATGAAACGCTCCAGATGATGGCCTGCTACGGCTGGGCGTAGAGGGAAGACACCCGATCGTTCCAGCCGAACGCCCGCAGGTCCGGGGCCGTCCAGCCCGCGGGGATCGGGAAGTAGTTCCCCTGGAAGTGGATATGCTCCCACAGGATTAACTGGCGAATGCCTGCGGGGGCCTGAGCGGAGGAAATGCAATCGTTCCAGCTCCCCGCACAGGGCCTCGGGATCTGGCGAAGGTCACCGATCTGGCTTCCGAACGAAACATTCAATGCCCATCCCTGACAAAGGATGTGTTCCCAATTCCGGCTCCAGTAGAAATCCGGCAGAGGGCAAAGCTGCTGAGGCGCCATCCCACCTGAGCCGTCGGCAGGGGGCGAAGGCGCCGCATCCGCATCCTCCAGCGGCTCCACCCAGACCTGGGTTCCCTCCACCCGCACGCGGAGGGGTGGAGAAAGCAGGGATGGAACGATCACAGGCGGAAGACCCCATTCTTTCTGCAGGAAATCATCACAAGCTTCTTTGGTGGAAAAAGCGACGAAGGTGCCATCCCGCGCGAAGGTAAAGCATAGATAGATCCCCCGGCGGTTCAAGTCCGCCCAGAGGCGGTTGAACACTTCGGGCTCATAGCGCACGCCGTCCAGGACCACGGGGACCTGGACGCCTCCCGAGGACGAGGCCTCCGGAGTGTCCGGAGTGGGGGCCGCGCCCAGCAACAGCAGCGCGCCTAACAGGCCCAGACCGTAAAACGTCCATCGACCGATCCCCAAAAGTTCCCGGCGCATTGTCCACCTCCCGCGCCCAAGTTTTTTCCATCGTTCCAGCTTCCCGCACAGGGCCCCGGGATCTGGCGAAGGTCACCGATCTTTACCAGGACACAAAACCACTATATGTGGCGGTATACGGCCCCACGTTCCAGATCGTCGGGTAATACCAGCCTGCCTGGTTCACTGTTAGCTGACAGGTTCCCGCCCCTCCGGCAACCTGGCATCCGTAGAAGATCCTTGAGGCCTGACTGGTTAACCCGATCCGGAAGACACTGGCAGTGGGAACCCAAGTGCTCGAAAGGGTGACCGTATCGCCCGCGTTATACCAATAGGGGCCGTAGAGATGGGCCGCGTTCGGATTCAGCGTGCTGTTCACAGGAACAGCGCCCAGGGGATGGATCTCCCCCTGGCGATATTCCAGCCGCACCTTTGAGGCCTCCATAGCCTCCTGGACCGCACGGATCTCACCGGCTGCCTGCCCCCGAACCGTGACCGCGCCCAAATCCGTCGCCCCCAGGGTGGCCTGAGTGGAGGAAGAAACCAGGGTGACCGGACTGTCCGCCGCCGTCGGATCCCCCACCTTCAGCTCTGTCCCGGAGACCGTTCGAGCCGGCTCCGCGGTTGGGATCGGCATGGAGGTTTGGGCCAGGACGACGCCGCCCAGGGCCAGGCTGCCCATCAGCGCCAGACTCCCCAAAACCAGCCATCCCTTCTTCCTCATCATCGCACACCTCCCGCTTTTTAGGTTTTTTCCACCCGATATACCTGTGAAATCGCTTCCAGGTTGGGGGAACGCCTAAAATAAAGGCGACAGCGGATGCGTCCGCCGGATCACGGCCGGGCCCCGGGCGATGGGGTGCAACAAGGGCAGCCCATGCGGGATCTCTCACTGGGTTCTAAGAGGCTTCCGGCCCCCTCATCCCTCCGATTGAAAAGGTAAAGCGTCAGGCGATGAACTATGAGGCGTTCGCCGAATTCTACGATCGCTTCTTCGGGGATTTCCTGGAGGATCTGCCCTTTTATCAGGGCTACGCGGAGCGCGTGGGGTCGCCGCTGCTGGAAGTGGGATGCGGCACCGGCCGGTTAACGGTCCCCCTGGCGGCCGCCGGTTTCCGGGTGACCGGCCTGGATGCCTCGGCCGCGATGCTGGCTCGGGCTCGGGCTCGCGCCGAACGGGCCCGCGTGTCCGAGCGCATCACCTGGGTCCAGGTGGATGCGACGCGGGAGATCCCTCCGGGGCCTTATCCGATGGCCTTCGTTCCCCTGAACACGTTTCTGCACTTCGACTCCCTGGAGGCCCAGCGGGCTGTTCTCCGGCATCTTCATCGTGTCCTGGAGCCCGGCGGACTCCTGTTGCTGGATTGCTTGAACCCGGACGCGGCGCTGCTGGAGGAGAACGGCCAGCTCTACCTGCGAAGCTGGCGGGAGGATCCAGAGGACAACGCCCTTCTGCTCTGGCTGGAGGCGCGGCGGGTCGATGCTGCCGCTCAACGTCTGGAGCTCATGGTTCTGGTGGAGGAACGCGGCGCCGATGGGGCATGGCGGCGCTGGGCCTTCCCAAGCCGTATGCGTTTCGTGTGGCCAGGAGAGCTCCGGCTGCTCCTGGAAAGCAGCGGCTTCGCCCTGGAGGAGATGTTCGGCGCCTACGATCTGACCCCCTATCGGGAGGACAGCCCCCAGATGCTGATCGTCGCCCGTCGGCTTCCATGAGCAGGCCTGGATCTCCATCTCAGAGAGGAGCATACCGGGAGATCCCCGATGTCTCCCCCCATCGGGTCTCTTGTCGTCTTCCCATCCTTGGACCGAATGAAGCGCTTCTTCGCTCGCGCTATAATTCCTTTGCGAGCGTATGCTGTGAATTCTGTTCCCAAGGCGGCGGCCCGGCCCAAAGACCCGCCGGAGAGCTCGGAAGTTGCCCATGGCGTTCATGGCATGCGTTCGCGCTCTCTGTGCTAGACATAAGGTCAGCGGGACGGGGTCGGGTCTATCGGGCCCGGCCTATCTTCAAAATCCTTTCCCTTGAGGTGCGCAATGGGCGATCCACGTCTGGAGAAGTGGGCCCGGGTGCTGGTGGACTACGCAACGGGGGTAAAGCCTGGAGATAAGGTGGCCATCCGGGGCGCCCCGGCTGCCGCTCCTCTCCTGCTCACCGTCTACCGCCAGGTGCTCGAGCGGGGCGGGCATCCGCACCTGCTGGTCTCCCTGCCCGGGGCGGCGGAGATCTTCTACCGGGTGGCGAAGGAGCCCCAACTCACGTTCGTCTCGCCGATCGACCGCCTGATCATCGAGACCTTCGATGTGCTGATCAGCGTGATGAGCGAAACCAACACCCGATCCTTGAGCAATGTGGATCCCGCCAAGCAGGCTATGTTCTCCGCCGCCCGGCGGGATCTCACCCGCACATATATGGAACGGGCTGCTCGCGGGGAATTGCGCTGGGTCCTCACCTTATACCCCACAGAAGCCTACGCCCAGGAGGCCGAGATGAGCCTCCAGGAGTTCGAGGACTTCGTATACGAGGCGGGGTGGTTAAACGACGAAGACCCGGTGGCCCGCTGGCGGGAGCAGGCGGCTTTCCAGGAGCGGTTGGTGGAATGGTTGAAAGGGCGCCGACGGATCCACATTCGCGGTCCCGACGTCGACCTGGTGCTCGGGATCGAGGGCCGGGTGTTCATCAGCGCCGACGGCCGCCACAACTTCCCGGACGGCGAGATCTTCACCGGCCCGGAGGAGGCCGTCACCGAGGGCTGGGTGCGCTTTACGTATCCGGCCCTCTACGGCGGCCGGGAGGTGGATGGGGTGGAGCTGGCCTTCGAAGGCGGGAAGGTGGTGAAAGCGACGGCGAAGAAAAACGAGGCGTTTCTCCATCGGATGCTGGAGACCGATGAGGGTGCCCGGCGGTTGGGAGAGCTGGGCATCGGCACGAACTTCGCGATCCGCCGGTTCTCCCGCAACATCCTGTTCGATGAGAAGCTGGGAGGCACCTTCCACCTCGCCCTGGGCGCTGCCTATCCGGAGACAGGGGGGACGAACGAGTCGGCGATCCACTGGGATATGATCTGTGATCTGAAGGAAGGGGAGATCGTGGTGGACGGGGAAGTCCTTTATCGCGATGGGCAGTTCCTGGTTCGATAGCCCATGAAGAGCTTGTCCGAAAAACCGATTGCTCTTTGGCGGCGAGGGGCCCAATGCTGAACCCCATCTCCTTCCTCCTCGCTGCTCTTTAGACCGGAGGGTTATTTAGACCGGCTCTGAACACCAGCCAGGACCTGAGGGGCCGGGCGGCCGATGAAGGGAGCCCGCCTGACCCCCCAAATCCAGCGGAGCTTCGTCGATCAGGAGGGGATCCATGGACATCGAGATCCGCGGGATTCGGGTGGATCCCCGTTTGCTGGAGCCCCGGCCGGTTCAACGATGTGGCCCTGCTTATTGTCGGGGCCGCTGTTGCGCCTACGGCGTGTGGGTGCGGGTAGAGCAGCGTGATGAGATCCTCCGCCACGCGGAGCAGATCAAAAAGGTGTTGCCGCCGGATCGCCATAATGAGGCCCAGTGGTTCGATGGGGAGCTGGAGTGGGACGACACGCCGCCGGCCGGCTATTGGGTGGGCACCACGGTCATCGAGAACCCGGCCCACCCGGCTGGCCAGTCCTGTATCTTTCTGCTGGATGACGGGCGTTGTAGCTTGCAGACGGCCGCTATGGAGGCCGGTCTGCACCCCTGGGCCTTGAAGCCCTTGCACTGCGCGCTCTATCCGCTCACGTTATGGGAAAACCAGCTGATCCTGGATGATGCGAACGAGCTTTACGCGGAAGCGACCTGTCAGATTCCTGCCGAGGAAGCGCGGCCCCTATTTATGGTCTTCGATCAGGAAGTGAAATGGGTGCTGGGAGAAGAAGGCTTCCAGACCCTCCTGGATCTCTATCGGGCTCGCTATGGAACCGAAGGATCTTCTGAGCCTTGAGGCCTACGATTATGAGTTGCCCCCGGATCGGATCGCCCAGTCTCCGGCGGAGCCGCGGGATGCCTCACGGTTGATGGTGGCGCATCGAGCGACGCGGCGGATTGAGCACCGGATCTTCCGGGAGATTATGGACTACCTGCGCCCGGGGGATCTGCTGGTATTTAACGACACCCGGGTGATCCCAGCCCGTTTATTTGCGGTGAAGCCGACCGGGGGGCGGGTGGAGCTGTTGCTGGTGCGCCGGACGGGTCCGGAGCGGTGGTGGGCTATGGTGCGAGGGCGTCACATCCGCCCCGGCGTGCGTCTCCAGCTGCTCTCCGGCGGCCAGCCCATCGATCTCTATGCGGAAGTGGAGGCTGAAGGGGAAGGCCCCCTCCGCCTGCTCCGCTTTTCCGCTCCTTTGGAAGGCCAACTGGAGCGGTTGGGGGTGATCCCCCTCCCCCCCTATATCCGGCGGCCGCTCCATGATCCCGAACGCTATCAGACGGTCTATGCCCGCGTCCCCGGGTCGGTGGCCGCGCCGACGGCGGGGCTGCATTTCACCCCTGAATTGCTGGCTCGCCTGCGGGATCATGGCGTCCGTTTCGCTTTCGTCACGCTTCACATCAGCCTGGACACGTTCCGCCCGATTGAGACCTCGGATGTGCGGCAACATAAGTTACACCAGGAATGGTGCACCTTATCGGCGGAAACTGCGGAGCAGATCAATCGGACGCGATTGGAGGGAGGCCGCATCCTCGCGGTGGGCACCACCGTGGTGCGGGTCCTGGAGACCGCCGCCCGTTACGGGCTCGGATGCTCGCCGGAGGCCATATGCCCGTGGCGGATCGTCGGGCCCTTCGAAGGGGAAACCGATCTTTACATCTACCCTGGCTTTGAATTCCGGGTGGTGGACGCGCTGATCACCAACTTCCACCTCCCCCGCTCCACCCTGCTGCTCCTGGTCGCCGCATTCATGGGGTATGAGTTCATGCGCGAGGCCTATCAGGTCGCCATCGCGGAAGGCTATCGCTTCTATTCGTTTGGCGATGCGATGCTGATCCTTTGATCCCCTCCCGCCATCCGGGAGCCGAGGCCGGCCTGCCTACATGAGAGGGGCGGGCTCTCCCCGCTGTCCCCCTGATGGCCCCAGAGGCCACAGGGAGGAAGGGTCCCGATATGCGCTGGCCGCCATTAACCCGTGGGGTTTTCCTGCGCCGCCTGAATCGATTTGCGGTGGAAGTGCGCCTAAGGCAACGCCGGGTGCAGGCCCATCTTCCGAATTCCGGCCGTCTGCGCGAACTCCTGGTCCCCGGGTATCCCATCTGGGTGGCCCGTCGGGACGGCCGGCGGCGGACTCGCTACGATGTCCAGCTGGTGGGCCTGCCGGATGGAACCCTGGTGTCTGCTGATGCACGGATGCCTAACGCCCTCTTCCGGGAGGCATGGGAGAAGGGCGATCTTCCGCCCTTTCGGCCCTATACAGCGCTGGAGGCGGAGACCCCCCTGGGGGAGGGGCGGGTGGATTTCCGACTGATCGGCTCCGCAGGCGTGGCATATGTGGAAGTGAAAAGCGTGACGCTGGTGGAAGACGGCGTGGGTCTCTTCCCGGACGCGCCGACCGAGCGAGGGCGGCGCCACGTGAGGGCGCTGATAGCAGCGCGCGCGGATGGCGCTCAGGCCTTCGTGCTCTTTATCGTGCAGCGGCCGGACGCTCAAGCGTTCCGCCCTCACGATGCGGCGGATCCGGATTTCGGGCGGATCCTGCGGGCCGCCGCAGCCCAGGGCGTTCAGGTCCTCGCTTACCGATGTCAGGTCTCCCTGGAAGAGATCCGCTTAGCCGATCCGATCCCTGTGATCCTGTAAGGGCTGCCCGTTGCAGTCGTGCTTCACCGCTAACCGGCAGGAGGCGCTCTCCCCGGTGAACCCTCCTCCGAGGCCCAGAGGTCTCCGAGGAGAGACGGGTTGGCGAATCGCAACGCATGATCCGTCCCAGGGGAGCAGGACCGCTTTGAGACGGCCTTTGCGCGGAAAAGGGGGCCCAGGGGCGCCCCCGGAGGTGCACCCGAAAAGGAAGACCGCCTTAGCGGCTCAGGAGCTTGAGCGATGAAAGTGCTGACCGTGGCTCAAATGCGTCAGGCGGAAGCGGCCGCCGATGCGGCCGGCCATACCTACGCCCGGATGATGGAGCGGGCTGGCCACGCCGTGGCCACCGAGATCATGCGGCGGATGTCCGTCCGGGGCCGCCGCATCCTTATCCTGGTGGGCCCGGGGAACAACGGCGGCGACGGCCTGACCGCCGCCCGCTTCCTGAAAGAAGCGGGGGCCGATGTCGCCTGTTATCTGTTAAGGCCTCGCGAGGAGACCGATCCGGTTTTCCAGGCCGCGAAGGCGGCCGGTTGCTTCATCGCCCAGGCGGAGGACGATCGAACGTGGCGGGTGCTGCGCCTGTGGGCGCGGAGCGCCACGGTGATCGTGGACGCGTTGCTGGGGACTGGGACTGTGCGCCCACTGGAGGGGGATCTGCTCCGCATGTTGCAGATCGTGCGAGCGGAGGTGAAGGATCGGCGGCCGTGGCCGACCTCGTTCTTTGCTCCAGGCTTCCCCCTGATCCCCATCGCCTGGGCTCTGCGAACGCCGCCCGAGCCCTGGCTGGTGGCGGTGGATGGACCAACCGGGATGAATTATGACACCGGTGAACTGGATCCCAACGCCTTCCATGCCGACCTCACAGTGACCTTCGCCTATCCGAAGGTTGGACATTTCCGCTTCCCGGCGGCCCATGCCGTCGGCGAGCTGGTGGTTGCCGATATCGGGATCGAGCCGAAATGGGCACCGGAAAGGGCGTTCGAGGTCATGGATGCTGCCACCGCCCAGGCCTGGTGTCCGCCGCGCCCGGCGGATGCGCACAAAAACACCTTTGGGAAGGTAGCCGTGGTGGCCGGCTCCACCAACTACCCCGGCGCTCCCTGGCTGGCCGCCCAGGCGGCGGCGCGCGTCGGTGCCGGATGGGTCACCCTCGCCGTCCCGCGGGCGATCTACCCCGTCCTGGCCGCTAAAACGACCGAGATCACTTATGTGCTGCTGCCGGATGAGCTCGGCGTCCTGATCCCGGACGCGGTGGAGGTCTTAGCGAAGGCGGTGGAGGGCTATGCCGCTCTGGTGCTGGGCCCTGGTCTGACTCAGGAGAAGGAGGCCGTGGCCTTCGTTCACACGATGTTCGGGATGGAGCGAGCCGCACGGCGAGGCCGGATCGGTTTTCACATCGAGGATGAGGAGACTGTAAAGCCGGCCGCCTCCAACTGGACCTGGCCGCCTCTGGTGGTGGATGCGGATGGCCTGAACGCCCTGGCCCAGGCGAAAGAGTGGGCGACCCGCCTGCCAGGCCCCGCGATTCTCACGCCCCATCCCGGCGAGATGGCCCGGCTCACCGGGTTGGATAAGGAAGCGATCGATCGCGACCGCCTGGAGGTCGCCGTGCAGTTTGCGCAAAACTGGGGTCACGTAGTGGTGCTGAAGGGGGCGTTCACCGTAGTCGCCGCCCCGGATGGGCGGGCGCGGGTGATGCCCTTCGCCAACCCGGCGATGGCCACGGCGGGGACCGGGGATGTGCTGGCGGGGGCGATTGCAGGGTTACGGGCCCAGGGGCTGGCGCCCTTTGAGGCCGCCACGCTGGGCGCTTATCTGCACGGCTTGGCAGGGGAACGAGCGCGTCAGGAGATCGGGGCCACTGGCGTTACGGCCGGCGATCTCATCCCACGGCTCCCGGGCGCGCTTCGCGCCCTGAGCGGGGAAGCGCCTCCAGGGCTGGAGGCGCCCGAGATCCCCAGCCGCGAATGAGCCCAAAGCGCTTGCCCGGCGAATGATGGCCCTATCGTGGTTTGAGGCGCGAGGTCGGGAACCTTCGGCTCCCGACCTCATCGCCTTGAATCCCCTTCCCCGCGTCTCTCTGGGTTGTGAGGAAGGGGATACCGGTAGTGCTTTGTCCAGTTATAAACTGGGGAGTTGAGGAAC
>NZ_JANWXB010000244.1 GCF_025055495.1 Thermoflexus sp.
CCCAAATTAAAAGTGGACAAAGCACTATGTCGCCGGTTTTGCGGGTGAGCGAGGCTGCCTGCAAAATGAACTCACGCCATGGGCAACTTCCGAGCTCTCCTGAGAGTTTTGGGGGTGGGGCCTGGCCTGCTTCCTTCCCGAGGGCGCTTGGATCGAGCTGGTCGCCTGAAGTTGCCCATAGCGTAATTCATTTCCCTCCCCGAGGCCCTTCGAACTTGGGGAGATGGGATCATCCCCACGGCCCTTCTATCCGTCAGCCGTTGAGCACTGCCTCAAATCCACCGGGTCTACCGTTCAAAGCCCTTCCGGTCGGGCGCCCAGGAGCGCGACGCGAGGCAGGCCATCCCGGCGACGAGCCGCCAGAAGCGCCAGACCTTCGTAAACCACGTTGGCGGCCAGCAGCGCCGTGATGCCGGCTGGATCATAAGATGGAATCACTTCTACCACATCCATCCCCACCAGGGGAAGGCCCACCAGCCCCCGAAGCAAGGAAAGCCCCTCCCACGATGTAAACCCTCCGACCTCCGGCGTGCCCGTTCCCGGGGCATAGGCCGGGTCGAAGAAATCGATGTCGAACGAGAGGAAGGTCGGATGATCGCCGACGCGCCGGAGGATCCGACGGGGAACGCTCTCCAGGCCCATCGCCCGAACTTCCGCCGCGGAGAGGATCTCCAGCCCCAGATTCTGCGCGGTCTCCCAATCCTCCGGAGCATAGATCGGGCCTCGCAGCCCGACCTGAATGGAACGCTCCGGGAGGATCAACCCCTCCTCAACCGCCCGCCGGATCACCGTGCCATGGGTGTAACGGTGTCCGAAATAAGCGTCCCAGGTGTCGGGATGGCTGTCGAACTGGACCAGGGCGACCGGCCCATAGGCGGCAGCGACCGCTCGCAATTCCCCCAGGAGCACCGAGTGATCCCCACCCAGGCCAATGGGGATCACACCTGCCAGCGTCAGCCGGGACAGAAAGTCAGCGATCCGCTGAAGGGAATCCTCGATGAAGCCGGGGGCGACCGGCGCATCGCCGTAATCCACGACGGAGAGATGTTCGAAGAGATTCACGCGGAGAAAAGGATGATAGGGGCGGAGGAGAACCGAGGCACTGCGAATGGCTTCGGGGCCGAAACGGGCTCCCACCCGGAACGTGGCTCCCGTATCAAAGGGAAGGCCCACGATCGCCACATCCACGCCCTCGGTGGTCTGGACGTAGGGCAAGCGCATGAATGTGCGGATGCCTGCGAAGCGGGGGAATTCCAGAGCATCTGGCGGTTGATAACGTGCCATCCGGTCCCCCTATCAGCGCATTGAACTTTTGATGAATTCTGAGAAGTTTCTCCGGAGGTGTCAACAGCCCAAGGCGGATCGCTCCCCTGAAAAGACCCCTGATCCCTGAGGGAAGGCCATGGGAGTTAGGCTCCTTGCTTCTCCTGGAGGGCTTTAGGTGCGGGCTGGGCGCCTTCAGCGCCCGGCCCGCACCTAAAGAAATCTTTTACGCCATAGGCAACTTCTAAGCTCTCCCGCGGATTTTGGGTCTGGGCTCGCTTCCCTCTCAAGATCGCCCGAATTGGAATCGGCGCCTGAAGTTGCCCACAGCGTCTTTTATCTCCTTCTCCACGGCCCTTTGGGCCGTGGAGAAGGAGATAAAAGGGCATGGAGCCATCCCGCCTCGTCACCGCCTGCTCTCAACCGCCCAACTCCTGCCTGAATGATTTCATTGGTGCCCTCGTGCCGAAGCTGACACCGCCGGAGATGGGACGGGGGTGCCCAGCGCGATGCCACAATACGGGCACAGGCTCCACTCCAGGCGCAACGGCCGCTGGCAGCGCGGGCAGGGTTGCTTCAAACGGGTATGGCAGTAGGGACAGACGATGAAATCCGCTTTCACCCGACGGCCGCAGCCCGGGCACTGCTCGATTTCCTCTAGGCTCTGCAGGATCAGCTCCTCCTCCAGTGCCCGTTCGTATGCTTCCGCCAGGGTCTCCCGAGGCCGCAGGATCAAATAAATCAACAACCCCGGGATGTTCAACACGGCCACCAGCAATGTGGCCAGGAACTGGGTGGGTAGATCCCGGGTTCGCGACCGGATGTCCCGGAACGTCCAGATCACCATGCTCAGCCAGAAGGCGGCCACCGTCGCGCCCAGGAAAGCCACTGGAAGCAAAATCAGATCCGTGAGATCCATCTCGAGATCCCCTTGGGTAGTATTCGTATGGTGGCGGATAGGATCCTTTTCGGAGTTCAGCAGATCACCGACTAACCGAAGCTCTTTATCCCTCGCACAAAAATAGACCGATCTCCTCTTCTCCTTCCTTGCGGAGGGTAAGGAGAAAGGAGAAATTTTGGAACGACAGTGAAGCGGCCGCCCCAACCCCCTTTCTCGCTATTCTTGTGGGAGAGAGGGATTGGGATGAGGGGATCTTCCGCCAAGCTGGAATGGAATACCCCACGTGATTCTTCGGTGTTACCGGTTATGGCTGTGAAGAAATTATAACCCATGAGGGAGCGACTACACGAAGGATCCCCAGCTCCACTGCTCGGTGAGGCGGGCGCTCACCTTGCGGGCCCGTCACTTCGGCTCGTAGCCCGTCCGGGCGGTAGAGGCCGGCCCGCAGTGTGTAAACCCCAGGCGGGAAATCGGGTGGGATCTTCAAAGGATGAGGGTCCGCGAATCGATCCCCCGGCTCCCACCAGCGGGCGGGAAGATCATCTTGCCGGGGAGGGCCGTCATGCTGGAGCAGCGGCGGGCGATCGGGATCCCCCACATGCACAAACACCCGCCAGTCCTCCACGGGCGCCGCTTCCACCTCCCAGTAAAGTGTGACGGTGAAGGTCTCCCCCGGGCGGACTTCCATCGGGCGATCCACGCCGATCAGGCGAGCCGGGCCGACACGCGCGTCGATCAACTGGGTGGGCGAGAGCGGCGTCCGCCCCCGGATCTTCCCGGCCTCCAGGATCAGGTAATCGATGGGCTGCCCCTGGCCATCCCGAATCGGGGCGATCCAACCGCTGTCGAGATCCCACATCCCGATGCGCAAGCGGAGGACGGCCGGAACCTCGTTGTCGAAGCCCACCGTCACCCAGTAGGGATCCACGAACCGGAAGCCCGGCCGGCAGTCGGTGGTGGAAAACAGGCCCCGGCCTGGATGGCGATCCACCTGCCGAACATCATGCACACGGGGAGTCTGGACCGGATGGAGGAACACGCTCCAGGGCCGCTCCGTGGGTTGCAGGCATTCCCAGAACAGCGTGAACGGAAGGCGCTGTCCGGGCGCGGCAGAGCCCGGAAGATAGGCCACCAGCCGCAAATGATCTCCGAACACCCCATCGACCATGCGGGCCTGAGCCGGGAGCGCTGTCCACGTGGATGGCCCTGCATAGGTCGGCCAGATGTAGCGAAGGGGCGCTATCCACGCGATCCCCATCCAGATCACCGCTGGAGCCCACACCCATCCTGCGGACTTGCCCCGGGCCCATCGACGGACCCAGTATTCCCAACCGGCCCAGAGCATCCAGGCGATCGGCCCAATCGCCGGGAACAATAACCGCCCCTGGGAAGCAGAGGTCAACGAGGTCCACCGAAGCAGCCCGAGGAGGACCAGGCCGGTGTAGCCCAGCGCGCCCGCCCACAGCGCCCGGAGCTCGCGGTCCGGCTGACGCCAGGCCCTGGCTCCCGCGAAGATGGCGCCCATCACAGATAAGCCGCCCCAGAGCTCCAGGAACAGGTAAACGGGCGGATCGGCGACAATGTTGAACCATCCCCACACCCCCCAGAACGACCATATCAGCCCGCGGATCTCCGAAAGCAGCTCTGCCAAGGTGCGGGGAGGGGATCGACGGCCGAAGATCTCCAGCATGACATTCAACCCGGTGGGATCCCCATACAGTATGAAATTGCGTGCGAACCACCATCCGGAGATCAGGCCGGCCAGCCCATAGATCACGGCAAAGGCTTGAAGAAGGCTCCATCGGCTCCATCGATGCCTGTTCCAGAGCAGCACGAGGGCACCCGGGGTGAAGATCCAGAGGACGAGCCCGCTGAGTTTGCTCAGGGCAGCCATCCCCAGGATAAGGCCCAGCAGGATCAGGCGAAACCCCGAAGGTCCTTTTCGCCAGATCAGGGCCAGCAGCCAGAGGGCAACGGCGGAGAGCATATTCACCAGGACATCGTTGTTCACTGCGCCCATAATGAAGGGAAACATCGGGTTCCACGCCACCAGGGCAGCGGTCCCCAGGGCCCAGCGCGGCCGATCCGGGGCCATGGTCCGAAGGGCACCGTAGATCGCGATCAGGGCGATCATCCCCAAGACCAGTGAGAACAGCCGCCAGAGATGAAGGGTGAGGATGGCTCCCCGCCAGGGAAATCGCTCCCACGATCCGTGAAGGGCCATGTTCTTGTTGTCCGGAAGAGCGGCGTTGCCGGGAGACGGATGCCGGTTCACGATCAGGACCCGATCCAGGTCCTCCAGAGGCAGATGGAGCGCGCGGGTGAGGGCGGCCAGGAGCATGTAATACAGAGGCGGCTGGCTTCCTTCCTGACGCCATGGCGTGTCCTCCGCTGGCTGCTGCACCGGCAACGATCCCCCTCGCGCCAGATGGGCGGCCAGGCCGATATGCCAGATCTCATCCGGCGTCTCGAAGAGAGGCACGGTGAGCTGGAAGAGAAGCCCGATCATTAAAAAGGAGAGCAGCAATAATCCCAGCCTTCTCACGGTTGGAACTCTCGGTCAAACGGGTTAAGATAACTCCGCAGGGAGAAGTGGGCGAGGCCGTCTTCGGCGGCCCTATCCGCCTCTTAACTCCATCACCCTGCTGCAACATTTGCTTCGGAGGAACCATGATACTCTGGCTTCGAGCTCACTGGGTGCCCGTCCTGCTGGGCATGGCCACCGCGGTGGGTCTCCTCGGGGGCCTGGCCTGGGCTATACGGCCCCGCACGGAAACGGAAACCGCACAGCTTGCGCGCCGGGAGCTTCAAGAGGCCATCCGCCAGCTCGATCTTTTCCTGCAAACCTATCCGACCACGCCCGATGAGGCGCGGGGAGCGCTTCAGCGGGCGCGCTCCGCATTTGATCAGGCGGCAGGGCATCTGGCGTTGACCCGGCCGGTCGAAGTGCGACAATCGCAGGCGGACTTCCAGAGGCTTCAGGATCGGACGGCCAGTCGTGCCGCTCCGGAGGAGGTTCTCCCGCTTGCCCGACGGCTTCGAGAGGCTTTGCAACGCCTAATGGGGGCGGAATGAATTTCGCTTCAATCCGTTTCATTCAGTATTCAATTTCGGATAAACAGGCCATCCACCTTGGGCTACTTCGGGCGGCAAGTCCAATCCGAGCGCCTGTGGGTAAGGAAGCCGGCCAGTCCTTCCCAGGGCCTCTGAGAGCTTTGTCCATTTTTAATGGGGGTGGGGGTTTTCGGGGGCGGTGCGGGGGGGGCAAGAGCCCCCCCCACCGCCCCCCGCAGATTTTTATGCCCCCACCGCACCGCCCGCCC
>NZ_JANWXB010000255.1 GCF_025055495.1 Thermoflexus sp.
TGGGATTTTGCCCGCTGATCCTCTATGAGCTGGAGCGCGGCCGCCGCGCGGGATGGAAATCCAGCCGCCTGCTTCGGGCCGGGGTCTGGTGGGGGCTGGCGTCCTCCGGCAGCTTTTACATGCTGCCGCTGGCGCTGCCGATCCTCGCCGGGTATGGCTGGCTCGCGCGCAGGGGCGGCGTGCTGAAGAAGCTGCTGTTCCAGACCGTGGGGCTCGCCCTGCTCTTGGTCAGTCCATGGGCCGGTGCTTTTCTTTATGCCAGATATGCGGATCAGCTGGAGGGCCGGCCGATCTCCTGGCTTTCCTGGACCAGCACCGACTGGAAGGACGTGGTCCGCTGGAATCCTTACCATCCCGCTTTGTCCTCATCCGCTGAAAGCCCCTTTCCCTCCATCGGCGGCCTGATCGCCGCGACCGCTCTTCTGGGGATTGGGTGGACCCGACTTCGAGGCCAGCGGCTCACCAGCCTGCCCCTCCTGGCGATCGCGGGGATCGCCGCCTTCCTGGCCACTGGCCCCCTGCTCAGGTGGGGCGGTCCAGTTCGCATCCCATGGCCAGACTGGTGGAGCGAGCTCTTCCAGCGCCTTTGGGCCATCGGGTATTCGCTCAAGCCTGCTTTCTTTGAGAGCCCAACCGTCCCCAGCGGCTGGAGGGATCTGCTGATATCACCTGGTTTTCTCCTGTGGGTCTTCATCCCTTTTTGGGAGATGGTGATCTTCCCCTCCCGCTATCTGGCCCTGCTGGGGCTGGGACTATATGTCTCCGGGGCGGAGGCCTGGGTCCGAAGCGCCCGAAAACCTGTCCAGATGGGCGTTTTTGTCCTCTGGTCCCTGGAAGCCCTGATGGGGCCCGGGAAATGGGTCCCGTGGCCTCCCGCGCTCCATCCGGCCTTTCACTGGCTGCGCGCTCAGGCCTCCAGCGGCCGGGTGGTGGACATGGTGGCAACGCCCCAGGTCCGCTTCTGGTCCTCGGGGTCCGTTCTGCTTGCCCCCCTGTTCCATGGCTGGCCGACCCTCTCCGGGTTTGAGGCGATCGATCCCCTGTGGGCCAAATGGCTGACTACCCGTTACGGCCCGGAGGTGATCGCTCACCCAGAGCGCCTGAGCGCGATGGGCGTTCGGTATGTTCTCCTTCATATCCTCTCCCCGGATTGGCGCGAGGAACGCTGGCCGGGGAACCGTATGGAGCGCGTGGAGTGCTTTGATCCTCCACCCGAACCCTCCCCCTGGGATCACCCTATCTGCCTCTACCGCCTCCCTTCTCAAGGCCTGGACACCGTCACCAACCTCCTTCTGGCTCAGGGCTGGTCTGGGGCCGAACCGTGGGGGATATGGGCGGAAGGGCGGGAGACAGAGGCTCTCTGGATCGTGCGTAATCCGCGCCCGGCTCGTCTCGAGCTTCAGGCCTTCCCTCTGTGCGGCGCTGAGATCCCCCAGCAAATCCAGGCCTGGATCAATGGGAGCCTTGTTGGCGAACATACTTTCTCCTCCTGCGATGAAGCCCACGTCAGCTGGAAAATCCCCCTGCATCTAATCCGGAGGGGAACGAACGTGCTTCGTTTTCAATTTGCCTACGCGTTTCCCCCGCTAATGGTTACTCAGGGAAGAAATCCAGATACCCGGCCCCTTTCGGTTGGTTTCCGAAAGCTCTGGATCGACGAGGACCCTTCATAGTGCTTTGTCCACTTTTAATTTGGG
>NZ_JANWXB010000289.1 GCF_025055495.1 Thermoflexus sp.
GACCTTTGGGATCCTGCCTGCTCATTCCCTGCGCGATGTGCCGCCTGCCCAGATCCCCACACATCCGTTTAATCTGAATCCCATTGGCACCGGCCCCTATCGGGTGGCATCTGTGCATGTGGAGGAGGGTCGGATCCAGCGGGTGGTCCTTTCCGCCAACTCTTCTTATTTCCTTGGCCCGCCCCTGCTGGAGCAGGTGGAGTTCCGCATTTTTCCAGACACCCGCACCGCCCTGCTGGCCTATCGAACGGGGGAGGTTCAGGCCATCGCCCGTATCTCCCCCTCGGACCTGGATCAGATCCGCGCGCTGCCTTCGCTGAATCTGTTCTCAGCGATCCTCTCCAGCTACCAGGTTATCCTGTTGAATCATGCTTCTCCCTTATTCCGCGATCGGGAAGTGAGAGAAGCCCTCTGGCTGGCCCTGGATCGCCAGCGCTTGATCGATCGATTCCTGGCCGGTCAGGGGGTGATCGCGAACAGCCCGATCCCGCCGGGGAGCTGGGCCTATCATCCTCAGCTTCCGTCCATCCCATACGATCCGGGGAAAGCGCGGGCTTTGCTGGAAGCGCGAGGCTGGACGATCCCCGAGGGAGAGGCAGTGCGGAAGAAAGGAGATCTGACGTTGCGCTTCCGCCTGGCGGCGAGCGCCGATGGTTTCCATGACCTCATCGCCCAGGAGATCGCCCGCCAATGGCAGGCGATCGGGATCGCCGTGGACGTGGATCCCATCCCCGGGGATCTGGTGGGGCAGGTTCTGGCCCCCCATCAGTTCGATGCAGCGCTGGTGGAGCTGATGGTCCCAGGGGATCCCGATCCCTATCCCCTCTGGCATGAGACGCAGGTGGATTCCGGGCAGAACTATGGCGGGTTCCGGGATCGGGATATCAGCGAGGTGATCGAGGAGGCTCGTCGAACGCTGGACATCGCCCGTCGTCGAGAGCTTTACTGGCGCTTCCAAGAACTGTTTCAGGAGAAGGTCCCTGCGATCCTGCTCTTCTATCCCGTTTACACCTTTGCCGTGGATGAACGGATCTCCGGGATCCAGGTAGGAGCGTTGTTCAACTCGCCGGCCGATCGTTTGGAGGGGATCGCCGAGTGGTATACGCTGGTCCGCCGTCGGATCATTGTGCGGTAGGGCAGCGGGGCGCATGCGTTCCCTTCACACCGGCCTTTGCCTTGGCCCATGAGATCGCCGACATGGGCGCCGGGAAGGAAAGGTTTTTCCGGGGTATGGGTTGCCGAAGGCGGCCCACACCCCGCAAAAACTATTCCACGCGAAGTCACCCCCGTGGCCCTGTTTCTCCCTGCCCGTGAGGTCTCCTCGGAAGGGCCTTGTCCTTTCCTGGTTACGCCTCCCGTTGCGGCGGGAATAAGGACCGTCCCTGCCGTCCCAGCCAGCGGGCCAGCTCGGTTGCCACCAGCCAGGCGCTGGCCTCAAAGAAGGCGTAGGTCCGGCGCACGGAATCCGGAGGGGCGGCTTCCAGATCCGCATTCTCCGCAACCCAGACCACGTGCTCCATCTCCTCAATCCGGTCCAGCACCTCTCCAGGTGTGCCTGGCACTGGGATGTCCGCATAGCTCGGATGACGCTGATAAGGGAATGTCACCGCGTAGTTCGGAAGGCGAGGCAGAATCCCCATCGCAATATAGGCGTGATGGAAAAAGAAGATCTGATCGCCCGGGCGGGCCAGCTCGAAAGTGGGCATAAATCGGAAACCCGCTGCTTCCCAGGCCGACCAGTCCATCATGACGCGTTCAACCAAGGCGCGCAGTTCAGCCAGCGAGGGGACGGCGGAAGTGCGAAGGCTGAGGATAAATCCCTCCCGGACCTCCGAGAGGTGATCGAGGGCGTTATGAAGGGTCGCCTGAGCCTTCTCCGGCAACGGCTCCTTCTGGATCCGGCGGGCGAGGGCAGTCCTGGTTTGCTCCGCCAGTTGCCCGAGTGCCTGCAACGCCTGAAGACCGGCGCGCAGATCCCACAACTGCATCCACCTCACCCCTTTCCGTTGAGGTTAAATGGCGATCCAAAAAGGAATGGCCATGCTAGCTTGGGATGGATCACGTTCCCTGATATCATCTTAACACATCATTTCCAGGAGTTACGCAGCGGAAGGCCTGCTCGGTGGGGCGGGATGATCCCCCCTGGATCTCTCCTCCCCGCAGCCCGAAGGGCCATGGGGAGGAGGATGAAAGACGTCTTTGGGTGCAGAGCCGCGCGCCGGAGGCGCCCGGCTCTGCACCCCAAACTCCCAGGAGGGAATGAACGGCATAACTCCTACACATTAACATGAACGCTCCAACACTGCTCGCGCCAGATGCTCCAGACCATCCAGATCATCCAGATCCAGCCACTGGAGCATGAGGCGTTCCACACCGACCTCGCCAAGGCGTTCTATCTGCTCGCGGATCTCCAATGGGGTTCCGATCAACACCCCTCGCGCTCGCAGGGCTTCCCCTGAGCGCCCGCTCAATTTGCGGCGGACCTCCGCCGTATCCCGGCCGAACACCAGCCCGGTCATCAGGGAGCGACGGACCTGTTCAGGCGGTCGTCCCTCCTGGGCCAGATATTCATTCAGCTGTGCATTTAATCGCTGGAAGCGCTCCGGGGGAACCAGGACTGCGTTCCATTCGTCGGCGTAACGCGCTGCGATCCTCAGAGTCTGCCGAGGGCCATTGCCTCCGATCAGCAACGGCGGGCCGCCCGGTCGCTGCGGGCGAGGTCGCAACGTGGCGCCTTTCAACTGGAAAAACCGTCCCCGGAAGTCCACAGGTTCCGCACTGCGCAGCAGGCGATAGATCACCTCCACTCCCTCCCGGAAGCGGAGAAATCGCTCTCGAGGGGGAAGCAAATCGAATCCGAACATCTCATGCTCCCGAACCTGCCATCCTGCCCCCAGGCCGAGGATCAGGCGTCCACCGGAGAGGTCATCCACCGCTATGGCCATCCAGGCTGTGAGAACCGGGTGACGAAAGGATAGGGGGGTGACCAGGGAACCGAAGGTCAGGCGTTGGGTGTGGCTGGCCAACCAGGCCAGGGAAGTCCACAGCTCCAGCGCATCCAGATCGGGAGGATCCGGGTTCGTGAAGTGGTCGGAACGGAAGAGGCCGGAGAACCCTAAATCTTCAGCGGCCCGAGCGATTCGTTGCCATCGCGGCCAGTTCAAACCGTCTTGTCCCTCAATCATCAGCGCGATCTCTGGTTTCATGACATTCTCCAGAATGGGGATAAAGGTCAGGGCACAGCGGCGCTACACCCTGAACCTCCTCAAGGTCCGAGGGGCTGGGGGGAAAGGAAGATGGAGCAGATCTCCCCGAATTATGGAATGAGCCTGCTGAATCTGGGGTCTGGGCGGCTTGAATGGCTCGGAGAGGAAAGCGCTGGAAGAAGCCTTCCGGACAACCCCGGGATCCCCTCGGCGCTTGCCTTTCTGGAGACTTTTGACTTAGAATAGAAGTAGCCCGGCCATGTGCGTGAGGTCGTGCTCAGCGGCTTGCGCCAACACCCTTTAAAGAGGGGGCCGGACTCTGGCCCGGGGACGCGTTAGACGGCCTGCGCGCGGGGCACGTCAAGGCGGCAACCGGCAGGAGGCCCCCACCTGAGCGAGAGGGTGCATAAGCCCGGCGGCCCACGGCATGGCGGGGTTTTTCGTTTTTAATAAGCCTGGTTGCAACTCCAGCGGTCCTTGCACGACATTGAGGGCCTGCCCCTCCTCTGGATCTCAGCCCTCCGTCGCCCTCAAACCCATATAGGAGTTCCGCCGTTCCCCTCCCCCGGTAGCTTTGGGGGCGGAACCGGCGCCGAAGGCGCCCGGCGTCGCATGAACACTTCCAGGGAAGAGGGTTATTCCGATGAGCGCTCAGAGCGATGGCCCTCCAGCCAGTCCGCAAGCGCCCAGCGTCGCTCTGTCACTTCATCCAATTGTCGGGCGAGCGCCAGCGCTCGAACCCGCAGGCCCGTGGCCTCTTCGCCGACCCCGATTGCATCCACCGCGAGGGACCACCAGCCCAGGATCGCTCGAGCCAGGAGTCGGAGCGCCTCGTAGGAAGGCTGAGGGGAGCTCTCTTCCAGATAATTCAGCGCTGCCTCGGCCGTGGCCTGCACGGAAGCTCCTTCAGGACCGGCGGCTCGAGCGCGAGCCCACGCATTGAAGACGTCCAGCCAGCTTAACAAACCCTGGGCGGATCGGATCTCCTTTAAGGTGTCCAGGAGTTCCATGAAGGATCCTTTCTTTAGTGAAGGTGGTGTTGTAGATGAACTCGCAAATCCTCCTCCATGGGGGTTTTGAGGCGGGTGAAACCGTCGAAGGCGGCCTTCCAGGCCCCCCAAGCCCATCCTCATCCATGACGCAACCAATCCAGCAGAGCTTATTGTTTCGATGACTGGCTCTGAGAACCAGTCTCCTCTTCTTCATCTTCCCAGCTGATGATCCACACGCACAGCCCGGCCAGCACGATGGTCGCAATCACAAGGGCCAGGAGCTGGGAGGGGGTTAATCCCACATCCCGGGCCGACCACAGGAGGATGGCCACCATCCCGATCGCGAGGGCGATCCACGCGGTCAGGCGAGGATGTCGTTCGGCGAATCCCTTAATGGCTGCCCACATCGCGGGTTGCCTCCTGGAGAGAATTCGATTAGATCGGTTGCGTGACGCGCTCCGCGCGAATTTGCTTAATGAGCGCCACGCGCCCGAGGGTATCGAATTCGTGAGCGGCTTCACGCCACGGCTCCGAAAGACTCTCCTCTGGCCATCGGGTATACCCCAGGCCGATGTAAAAGGCAAGGGCCTCGGAGGACATCTCGGGGGAGACATAGATGAGACAGGCTTCACATTCCAGACGGCGCGCCTCCTCTTCGACCGCCTCGATCAATTGCCGGCCCACTGTTGGCCGAAGGTCGAGGGGGTGAACCAGAAAATCCAGGATCCGAGCGACCAGGTTCTCCACGCGCCAGCTGACCAAGCCGATCAGTTCCCGTTCCGGGTTGAAGGCCAGTAGCATCCCCCGCTCGGCCATCCGATCAAACACCTCATCGGCGGAGGGATCCAAACGTCCCCGGGTGGCCCGGCGAACCAGATCCCGGATCGCATCCACATCGGCAGGTCGTGCCCGGCGGATGGTAACTTTCATGATCCCTCCTGCGTGCAGGATGGTTCGCTCCCCTTTGATGGACCTCCGGTCGAGGTCCTCCCTCGGGGCGGGATTGTTCTCTCTTTCTTCCCCCCTTCCCGTGGCCCTTTAAGGCGCGGGGGAGGGGATGAAAGGTTTCTTTGAAGTGGGGGCTGAGCGCCGAAGACATTCGGCCCTATCTCCAAAGCTTCCAAAGGGGGGGACTGCGCAACGCCTATCATTTCGAAACCCGCTACTGCTTTGTCCATTTTTCATTTGGGGGTTTTCGGGGGCGTGCGGGGGGGCCTTGGGCCCCCCGCACCGCCCCCGAAAGATTTTTTCTCCCCCCTCCCCACGGGCCCGCGGGGGCGTGGGGGGGGGGGGGGGGGCACCCCCCCGCCGCCGCCGGGCGGGTGGCGACTAACCCCGATTATCAGTGGGGATAGTCAACAA
>NZ_JANWXB010000301.1 GCF_025055495.1 Thermoflexus sp.
GGCCTCCTGGACGGTCGAGGAGCGAGGGAAGGAATACATGGCGCTGATGCTGGCCCTGGAGACTGGGGTGCTGGGGGTGTTCGCGGCCCTGGATCTGTTGCTGTTCTACATCTTCTGGGAATTCACCCTCGTCCCGATGACCTTCCTGATCGGGATCTGGGGCGGCCCACGGCGGGTTTACGCGGCCGTGAAGTTCTTCCTGTATACGATGGCCGGGTCCGTGTTGATGCTGGTGGCCATCGTCGCCCTGTGGCTCTTGTCGCGCCCGCTGACCGGGACGGGAACCTTCGATCCGATTTGGATGGCCACGCACCTGAGCCCGCTGCTTTCCCCAGAGGCCCAGCGCTGGCTCTTCCTGGCCTTCGGACTGGCCTTCGCTATCAAGGTCCCGATGTGGCCCTTCCATTCATGGCTACCGGATGCGCATGTGGAAGCCCCCACGGCAGGCTCGGTGATCCTGGCCGCCCTGCTGCTGAAGATGGGGGGATATGGGTTCCTGCGGTTCAACTTCCCCCTCTTTCCGGCGGCCGCCCAGGAGCTCGCGGTTCCGATCGCTGCCCTCGCGGTGGTGGCGATCCTGTATGGAGCCATCGCTTCGTATACGCAGAACGACTTCAAGCGCCTGGTGGCCTTCTCCAGCGTCTCCCATATGGGCTTCGTAATGCTGGGGCTTGCCGCCCTGAATCCGCTGGGGGTTCAGGCAGCGATCCTGCAGATGGTCAACCACGGCCTGAGCACCGGGGGATTGTTCCTGCTGGTGGGGATGCTGTATGAGCGGACGCACACCCGGGATTTCGGGGAATTGGGTGGGTTGTGGAAAGCCCTGCCGGTCTATGGCGCCGTCCTGATGGTGGTCGGGTTCTCCTCTATGGGGCTCCCCGGGCTGAACGGGTTCGTCGGGGAGTTCCTGGCACTGCTGGGGGCCTTTGGATCGGCGGCCCTCGGACCGGCTGCCCGTGGGCTGACGGCGGTGGCGGCGTTCGGGGTGGTCCTAGCGGCGATCTATATCCTGACGATGCTCATGCGGGTGCTCCACGGCCCTCTGCCGGAACGATGGCGGGGCCTACCGGATCTCAACGGCCGGGAACTGGCGATCATAGCCCCATTGCTGGTCCTGATCCTGTTCATCGGCCTTTATCCGCTGCCCTTCTTCGCAGCGATGCAGGCTTCGGTGCAGCACAACCTGTCGGCTATGGTCCCGTCGGTCTGGGCGCTCCGTTGAGTTTCCGGATCTTCGTCACGCCCTCCGAGGGCAAGCCGGGCAGCCCCTGGGGATCTTCAATCCCCTGCGCCACCCGATTTGAGAGATTTGAGGTTCGGGTAGCGCTTCGCTGCCGACGGACGAAGGAGGCGATGTCAATCGCTTCCCCCTCTTCTCCTCGGGGCCCTTGAGGCACGGGGAGAAGGGAGGGGAACGGGTTTCCCTCACCGAACCCGGTGATCGAATCCCAAAAGCCGATCATCTCCATTCGGGAGAACGAATCGACTCATGGCGTGGCTGCCGTTACTGCCGACGTTGATCCTGACTGCAGGAGCGCTGCTCCTGCTGCTGGCCGAGGCGTTCCGGCGCCCGGGATCAGCGGCTGGGATGGCGTGGGGTGCGCTATGGATCACGGCCCTGGGGACGGGTGCCACGGGCGTTCTGGCGACCTGGGGGCCCCTCGAGGGGATCTATCGCATGGTCCTCTGGGACCGGGGGGCCTTCTGGCTCAGCCTCACCATCCTGGTGGGAACGGGGATCGCTATCCTGTTCTCGCAACGCTACCTGGCGGACCGGGGGATCGAACGGGGAGAATACTACGCGTTTCTCCTGCTGGCCGCCGGGGGGATGCTGTTGATGGCCGTGGCGGCGGATTTGCTGGTCGTCTTCCTCGCCCTGGAATGGCTTTCGTTCCCCCTCTACATCCTCGCGGGGTTTGCCCGCCCACAGCCGGAATCTGAGGAGGCGGCGCTGAAGTATTTCCTGCTGGGGGCTTTCGCCTCCGCGTTCCTGGTGTTCGGGATCGCCCTGATTTTCGCGGGGACCGGGCTGACGAACCTGAGCGATCTGGCAGCCTGGCTGAGGCGTCCGGATCCCGGGGCGCAATCGCTGGTGTGGATCGGCGGCGCCCTGCTGTTAGTGGCCCTGGGGTTTAAGGCGGCGGCGGTGCCCTTCCACCTGTGGACCCCCGATGTCTACGAGGGGGCGCCGACACCGATCACGGGCTTCATGGCGGCCGCCACCAAGACTGCAGCAGTGGCAGCGCTGATCCGGGTGTTCTGGACGGGCCTGGGGCCGGCGATGGATCTGTGGGCTGGACCGGTGGCCCTGATGGCAGCGGCCACCATGCTGGTGGGCAACGGGGTCGCCCTGCTCCAATCCAGCTTCAAGCGGATGATGGCCTACTCCAGCATCGCCCACGCCGGGTATCTGCTGATGGGCCTGCTGGGCGAGCCCTCCCTGGCGCTGCCCGGGGTGATGTTCTATCTGCTGGCCTATTCCATTGCGACCCTGGGCGCCTTCGCGGTGGCCGTTCGCATGGCGGGCCCGAATGGGGAAGATCAATCGTTTGGCGCTTACGCCGGGGTCGCCCGGGGATCGCCCGGGATGGGAGCGGCCATGGCCCTTTTTATGCTCTCGCTGATCGGGGTGCCGCCCACGGCGGGGTTCTTCGCCAAGCTG
This sequence comes from Thermoflexus sp., assembly GCF_025055495.1. GTDB lineage: Bacteria > Chloroflexota > Anaerolineae > Thermoflexales > Thermoflexaceae > Thermoflexus. The sequence continues at coordinate 2,663 of NZ_JANWXB010000301.1, forward strand.
ATGCTGTTCGCCGCGGCCTGGCAGGCGGGCTGGATCGCCCTGGTGTTGATCGGGGTGATCACCACGGTGATCTCCGCCTATTTCTATCTGCGGGTGGTGGTCGCCATGTGGATGGACCGCCCGGAGCCGCGTCACCTGCCCCGGCCCGATCCCGGGGCGCGCCTCTCGATGGCGCTCTCCGCGTTCGCCACGCTGTTCCTAGGCGTCCTCTGGCTCATGCTGGGAGGTCTCTCCCTGTGAACTGGGCGGGAGGGGGCCGTCCACGAATATGGCACGAATACAAGAATGGTTTGTGCCAAGTTCACGAGCGGCATCGTCGCTCCAGCACCCGTCGCTTCCCCTACCCGAATCTCCCAGGTTCGCCACAGTGCATCCGCCGGTCCTTGCCGATCGGAACCCTCGGGATTCAGCAGGGAGGAAAAGCCCGAGGGGCGCGAGAGGCCCGGCACCGGGCAACCAGTGCGACCCTTGTGTTATAATTTCCCGGCGGAATCCACGTCGGATGTCATGATTGGGTCCGTGGATGGATGAATCCGTGAGGGTAGAGCCTGGATGTTCGAGGGATTGACCCAGAAATTCCAGCAGATCTTCGACCGCCTGGGGCGAAGGGCGGTGCTGACCGAGGCCGACGTGGACGCGGCCCTTCGGGAGATCCGTCTGGCGCTTCTGGAGGCCGACGTCCACTACACGGTCGTCCGGGACTTCCTGGCCCGGGTGCGGGAACGGGCGGTTGGCGCCGAGGTCACCCGGAGCCTCACCCCCGCGCAACAGGTGATCCGGATCGTCTATGAGGAGCTGGTGAAAACCCTGGGAAGCCCCGCTCCGATCCGCCTGGCCGGATCCCCGCCTCATATCGTGATGCTGGTGGGCCTTCAGGGATCCGGAAAGACCACCACGGCAGCGAAGCTGGCGCTGCGCTTGCGCAAAAGCGGCCAGCGGCCGCTCCTGGTGGCGGCGGATATTTACCGCCCGGCGGCCATCACCCAGCTGGAGGTCCTGGGCCGTCAGCTGAACATACCGGTCTATCAGGAAGGTTCGACAGCGGACCCCATCGCCGTCGCCCGCCACAGCCTGCGGTTCGCCCGGGAGCACGGGCACACTCTGGTGATCCTGGACACGGCCGGCCGGTTGCATATCGATGACGAGATGATGCGGGAGCTGGAGGCCATCCGGGACGCGATCCGCCCGGGGGAGATCCTGCTGGTGGTCGATGCGATGACCGGACAGGACGCGGTGCGGGCCGCCGAGGCCTTCCATCAGCGCCTGGGGCTGACCGGTCTGATCCTGACCAAACTGGATGGCGACGCGCGGGGCGGGGCGGCCATCAGCATCCGGGCCGTCACCGGCGTCCCCATCAAGTTCATCGGGGTGGGGGAAAAACCGGATCAGCTGGAGCCGTTCCAGCCGGAGCGCCTGGCCTCCCGGATCCTGGGGATGGGAGACGTGCTGGCCCTGATCGAGAAGGCCCAGGAGGCGGCGGAAGCGGAGAAGGCGGCGGAGATGGCCCGCAAGCTGACGCGGGCGGAGTTCACCCTGGAGGATTTCCGGGAGCAGCTGCGGATGATGCGGAAGATGGGGCCCCTCTCGCAACTGCTGGAGCTGCTGCCGGGGTATCCGCAGCTGTCTCGCATGATCTCCCCGGAGGATGCGGATCGCCAGTTCAAGCGCATCGAGGCCATTATCAACTCGATGACGCCGGAAGAGCGTCGCAATCCAGAGATCATCAACGCTAGCCGCAAGCGCCGGATCGCGCGCGGGAGCGGCACCACCGTGCAGGAGGTGAATCAACTGCTGAATGAGTTCCGCCAGCTGCAGCGCTTGATGAAGCAGATGAAATCCGGCCGGGGCGGTTTTCCCTTCCCCTTCCTCCGGTAGTTCGCTAGTGCCTTGTCCATTTTTCATTTGGG